>JAFWCS010000399.1 GCA_017534365.1 Clostridia bacterium
ACGCTGGATCTGCCCTTCTCCTGGCCGGGCGCGATCAGCTATGAGCTCAAATTCTCCTCTGCTTGCGAATTCGAAGACGGCTATGACTATCTTTATATTCTCGACGCGGAAGGGAATGAGCTCGGCAGCTATACGGGCACGTCCCTGCAGAATAAAAAAATATCGGTCGACAGCAGCAGCTTTACGATCCGCGTCGTTACCGATAAATCCGACAACGCTTACGGTTTTGCGCTCACGGGTGTGACGGTTTCCACGCGCGGCGATCTGAAGGTGACGGAGGTCCCGGCGCTCGGGCATGACTATGCGCAGGTGACGCTTGTTGCATCCACCTGCAAAAAGCAGGGTGAATATGCGCTGCGCTGCACACGCTGCGGCGCGATTGAGCTGGAAGACCCTACGGATCTGTCACCCGTTGAAAGCACGGCCGATGCCTCCACCTACCCGGAATCTCCGCATAACTATTCGAATGATGAGCAGTATCGTTATCATTTCACCTATCCCGGCGCCACACAGCTGACGCTGCATTTCTCGCCGGATTGCGAGCTGGAGAACAATTTCGATTATCTCTATCTCTATGACGGAAGCGGAGCGCAGATCGGCAAATACACCGGCACCGTGCTGAAAAACAAAACCGTCACCGTTCCCGGCGACAGCTTTTCGATCAAGATGACCACCGACTGGTGGATCACGAAATACGGCTTCTCGTTCAGCTCCATCGACGTAACAACGAACGGAACGGTCAAACGCTATCCGAAGCCGCTGGCGGATCATGATTATTTCCACACAGTCACCAGAGCACCGACACCGCTGGAAACCGGCTTGATGACGCATATCTGCCGCAACTGCGGCAGCAGCTACACAACCGTGATGCCGAAAACGCTCTACAATGTCGGCGAGATCGTCACCTACGGCAGTTACCCGCAAAGCCGCGTGACGGATGACGCGCTGATTGACGCATTGGCGGGACAATCGCTGACATGGAAATCCTACGGTTATTTCTCCGGTGACGGTTCAACGGATGAAGGCATCATCAACGGTAATTTGGCGCCCGATCGGTATATGTGGTATGCAGATCTGAATTACGGCGGCGAGCGTTACCGTGCTGTAACATTCTCAAAGTATCGCCCAATCGCAACTGGCGCCGTTGCAGCTACAGTAGGCACTTATTCCATGCAGGATAACAACGGCTACGGTCTTAACCATGTCTATTGGTTTAAATACGATCCGATTCAGTGGCGCGTGCTTGATCCGACGCGCGGTCTGGTGGTCAGCGAAACCGTACTGGATGCGCAGGCATATAACAACTATGTAATCTACTTTCTGCTGTGTTTCTTTAATGACCCTGATTATGAGCATTTTGCGAATGACTACGTCAACAGCAGTATTCGATATTGGCTGAATCACGATTTTTACAATACAGCATTTACAGACGAGCAGAAAGCAAATGTGCTTGATACGACGATTCATAATCTGAGTTACGAAACCCTGTGCGGCGAAGCCAAGGGAACGCCCTATGACGGCGAAACTGTTACGGATAAAGTGTTCCTGCTGGCATATGATGACGTTGTCAATAACGCGGATTATCAATTTAGCTCCGCTCAAGGCGCAAGCGCAACGCGCAGGGCGTCTGCCACAGATTACGCGCGTTCCCAGGGCGTTGCCGTTGCAGGAAACGGGAGCAGCGTCTGGTATCTGCGAACGGCAACTGAGTGGTCGGCGTTTACATGTTTGGTCGGTTATGAAGGTGATCTTCATATCACAGATGACGACAAAGCCATGTTCGTCGGCGCAACGGCGGTTGGTATTCGACCTGCGCTGCGGCTGAAAAACATCACGCCTAACGGCGGAGATGTTGTTGAAGGACCTGTGCACACAGTCACTTATTCAATCGGTGGCAATGTGATCGGTCAGCTGTCGATTCAGACTGGTGATCCGATGGTCCTCCTTACCGCCTCTGCGCCGTCCGGCTATGCGTTCAGCGGTTGGGATGCGCCGGAAGAAATGCCGGATCATGATCTGACGCTGACCGGCGAGTATCTTCCGATCCATACGGCAACCTTCGTCGCGGACGGCGTCACGATCGGCACGGCGGAATTTACGACTGCGTCCGGCACGCTCTATGAGCCTGCCGTGCCGGAGAAGAACGGCTTTACCGGCGTATGGGAAAGCTATAATCTGCAGACGGCGACCGGCGACATCACGATCAACGCTATATATGAATCGATCCCGTGCGATCACGTCGACGCTAACAGCGACGGCGTCTGCGACACCTGCGGCGAAATGCTGACCTACACAAAGGCCATCATCGTCAACGGCGTCAACCTCGGCACAGTGAGCTACACTTACGGTGCGACGGTGCTGCAGGATCTGCCTGACGTGCCCGCGAAAGTTGGCTACACCGGACAGTGGGATTACACGATCAGTGGCAGCGAACTGAGCATTCTGCCGGTTTACGCACCGATCACTTATTACGCCACCTTCATGGCAGACGGTGAGCAGGTTGGCGAACGGATTCCGTTTACGGTGGAAAGCACATCGATTGCCGAGCCAAGCGTTCCGACCAAGCTTGGCTACAACGGCCGCTAGCGTTCCTACACGCTGCAGGCAAGCGATATCACGATCATTGCGGAATATTTCAAACCCAGCACCGAGAACGGGAAACGCATCGTCACGCTTCAGCAACTGCTGGAAATGATCTTCACAAAACTCTTTGAAACCTTCCGCCTTGCATTCGTGAGAAAGAAGTAACGATCATCAAAAAAGAAAACCATAAACCGCAGCCGCTCGGAGCAATCCGGGCGGCTGTGCTTTGCGGGCGATTCAGCGTTATTTCGCCTGCGCTCGGTTTTCGCAAAGATTCCGGTTGCTGCCTTGGAGGGCAATCGGCATCTGCGGCGAAACCGAAAAAAGCCGGTCAAGGGCGAACCGCCGAAGCGCGTCCGGTGGACGAAGCAGCGAGGCGGTGAGGTGAAGAAACAGGGAGAATCGCGAAGCGCTCCAAGCGAGCGAGGCGACCATGTTTCTGAGGGGAAGGCTCAAGCATTGCCCAGGAGAAGTGATGGGAACCGTCACTTCATACTGGGTATTGTCTGCCGAAAAAGAAACGCAGAATCTGCAGGTTTTTGAGGCGGGCAACGCACCTGACCCCGCGCACACGATCCGAAAAGAAGAAAACAGAAAAATCCATTTTGAAAGGAGCGGTGCTTATCGCAGAAAAAAGAGTCACACGTCACAACGGCCGGTCCGGCAAGCACGGCGTCTACAATCCCAAGCACAACGATCGCAGTTTTGATTTGTCCGCCGCGGAACACGTCGATCCTGAACTCGCCAAGTGCAACGTCCTTTGGGATTGTTACAGCGGCTACACTTATCTCGAGAAACGGAATACGGAAGATCTCGCCGTTCGGTTTGAAGAAATCGAGCGGCATTTTTATGCGGAGCGCTACACGGATTACTGTCTCGGTCAGCACGAACGCAATCGCAAAACCGGCCATCCCGAACGCGATCGCAGTACCGAAGATTTAAGATTGAACAAAAAGACCTGTCCCGAAGAATCCATCATTCAGATCGGCAACATGGACGATCAAATCCCTGCCGATACGTTTTTTAAAATCGCCGTGGAGTTCTTCTATGAATTCAATCAGCGCTTCGGTGAACACGTGCACATCCTGGACTGGTCGCTGCACATCGACGAGACCACGCCGCACATTCACGAGCGCCACGTCTTCGATTGTGAAAATCAATACAGCGAAATCGCCCCGCAGCAGGAAAAAGCGCTGGAAGCGCTGGGAATCCCGCTGCCGTTTCCGGATCAGCCGCCCGGCAAGCACAACAATCGCAAAATGAAATTCGATTCGATCTGCCGGTGTCTGCTAATCGACGTCGCCCGGCGACACGGTGTTGAGATTGCGGACGAACCGATCTACGGCGGGCGGGAGTATCTCGAGAAACAGGATTTTATCCGCGAGAAGCTGAAAGCACAGATCGCTGCGCAGAACGAAATCCTAAAAACAAAACAATCAGCGATTGATGATTTGACAATTAAAATCGAAAACGCCGAACAATTCGCCGACGAGGTCGCCGAGGTCGCTTATGAAAAAGCTGTCGCCGCCGTTTCCGAAAAAGTGAGAGAGGAAACCAGAAACGAGGATTACGCTTTGCTCGAATCCTACCGTAATGCCGTTCTGAAGAATCCGAAAAACACCGAACCCGTGAAGAAGATCGCTAAGAATCTCTTCACGGGTTTGCTGCAAAAGTTCAGCGGCGCGACGAAACAGATCTCCGAAAAGCTCGCAGGCGTCTTCGCCGATCCGGCGCAGAAGGCCGCAATCAAACAGCCGATCCGGGCATCCGTTTTGGATAAACTGAATTACAATAAACAAACAATCGCCGATGAAACCATCCGCCGGCGAAATCAGAATCACGGAAAGGAGCTGTGAAAAACACAAGATGAATAATCCACTTTCGGAAAGGAGGCTGATACCGGACCCGCCGCGCATATCTTTACAATTGAATATCGGAGCTGACCGCGCGCTCGCCAAAATACGGAAGAAAGGAGATTCCTGCTTATGAAACTGATTGCGGTTTGATCATTCAAAGCAAATACAAATGGAAGACAACAACGGCAATGAAATCACCAGAAACGAAATACCGGATTCAGTCATGGACGAATTTGTTCAGGTACTTATGCCGGAGCTGATCAGGTTTTATCAATCAGAGGAAAACCGAAGAGCATATGAAGAATGGAAAAACGCAACCGCAGAGACAATCACTGTCTCATAAAAGACTGTGCAGCCGCCGGCTTTTTATGCCGACGGCTGCACGCTTTTTTTGCTTTCTACGAACGAGAATACCGCTTCAAGCCCTTGAAAGAAACGAAGAATCCGAACGTTTCGCCCGTTTTGAGCAAAAAGTTCGGATTCCAATCGTTTGGCGGAGAAGGGGAGACTCGAACTCCCGCGCCGGTTACCCGACCTACGCCCTTAGCAGGGGCGCCTCGTCACCAACTTGAGTACTTCTCCATGGCAGCGTTCAGCTTTTATATCAAATTGTGTTGCAATTGATCTCAATGGCGGAGAGAGTGGGATTCGAACCCACGGTACCCGGAGGTACGACGGTTTTCAAGACCGTTCCGTTATGACCGCTTCGGTATCTCTCCGTTTCGATGCCCCATTATGTTAGCACATTCCCGCCGTTCTGTCAATAGATTTTTTGATTTTTGCAGCAAAAAACCGGGAGACAAGCTCCCGGTTTTTTCGCAAATTGTCTTACTGGCCGCCTGCGGAACTCAGGATGGTCATCAGCTGCTTCGCAAGGTTCATGAAGGTGGTCATGAGCTTCTGCCAGTCAACCTTCTTGAGCATTTCCATCAGCTGAGCGATGATCGCCGAGAAGTCGATGCTGGACGCTGCGGGCTCTGCCGCGTCAGCTGCGCTTGCGATCACGGTGCAGAAGGAAAGCGCAAAAATCATGACGAGTGCGACGGCAATGATCTTTTTCATGGAGATCCGATCCTTTCATAATAGTGTTCTGCGTTTGCAGACAAAGTTATCATAGCACATTTTTCTTTTTTTGTCAACGGTCAACAATGCATAGCTTCAGCGGGTTCGCCTGAACCGATCCACATCTCCGAAAACCTGTGCCCGGAAAGGGCTTCGAGGGTCCGGATTTCCGCCGGCGACAGGTCGGCGCGGCCGGTTTCCCGCTTCTCGGCGATTGCCCGCTTGAGCATCGCGTGGTCCGCGCGGGTCATCCTGTAGCGGCAGATCATCACGATCGCCAGCGCGAAGAAGACCAGCGGCGCCGCGGAATAGGCGATCCGCAGGCCGCGCAGCGCGACCGCCGTCTGCTGCGACGCGGACGCCTGCGTATCGAAGCCGAAGGCCGTCAGCAGCAGGCCGACGCCGAGCGACGCGAAGCCGTTGACGAATTTTTTGACGAAGGAGGAGAAGGTGGCGATCGTGCCCTCGCGCCGCTCGCCGGTGATCAGCTCGTCCACGTCCGTCACGTCCGGGAAGATGTTGCTCTGCACAGACGCCATGCCGGCGAGTCCAAGGCCGTAAAGGAAGT
>JAFWCS010000045.1 GCA_017534365.1 Clostridia bacterium
AGTGCCCAGCCCTGCCTGGTCTCTTTGGTTCTGTAATAAATATCGTTGACAAAGGTGCGCGGCAGCTCATAAAGCAGCACGTCGCGGAAAATGCCGTTCTCGCGGAACATATCCTGGCATTCCAGGAAGGTGCCGGTGGACCATTTGTGGACAACGGCAAACAGCTCGTTTTTGCCGGGCGTCACATAGGGGGTCACGTCGAATTCCGCGGTGTTGTGCGCGCCCTCGCTGTAGCCGACAAACTGCCCGTTGATGTAAAGATCGATGCAGGGGATGACGCCGAGGAAGGCCAGCAGATACGTGCGGTCCGCCTTCGTTTCAAAGAAGGTGCGGTAAATGCCGACCGGCATATCCTCCGGCAGCTCCGGCGGCGTGTTGTCAAATTCATAGGCGCAGTTGATATAAACGGGCGGCTCAAAGCCCTTGCGCTGCCAGGTGCCCGGCACCGCGATCTTGTCAAACGCGACGGCGTCCGTGTCGACGGCGTCCGGCAGCTCGCGGATGCTCGCGTAGTGCTTGAAATCCCAGTCGCCGTTGAGCAGCTTCACAAGGTCGGAAGACGTGCGCTCCTTCTTGAACTTCGTCTTTTGCAGCGTTTCCGCGCTGCTGTAGGGGATGTTGTAGAATCGGCCTGCGCGCTTGTTGATCTCGATCGTGTCGAAATCTCGATAGTTGGTTCGGTTGATTTGATAAATCATGCCGGGTTCCGCCTTTCCTGCAGTTTTTTGATCATGATTTTTGCCGCTTTATAAATATCGCCGCAGCCGAGCGTGATGATCAGATCGCCGCTCTGCGCGTGGTCGACCGCATACTGCGCCACGCCCTCGAACGAATCAAACCATACGCTGCCCGGTATTTTTTCCGCGAGCTGCGACGTATATATATTGTAAGTGTTGACTTCCCGCGAGCCCATGATCTCCGTCATGATGCAATGATCTGGGATCTGCAGCACGCGCACGAAATCGTCAAAGAGCATCGCCGTGCGCGAGAAGGTGAAGGGCTGGAAGACCGCCCAGACCTTGCGGAAGCCCATGCGCATCGCGGTTTCCAGCGTCACCTCCAGCTCTCTGGGGTGATGGGCGTAATCGTCCGCGATCGTGATGCCGTCGATCTGCGCGAGGGTTTCGAAGCGCCGGCCGGCGCCGTGAAAGCCCGTGATGCCTTCTGCGCACTGCGCAAACGACGCGCCGGAGGCCATCGCCGCCGCGATCACGGCCAGTGCGTTGCCGACGTTGTGGGCGCCGGGCACGCCGAGCCGCACGCGCCCGAGTGTTTCGCCGCAGCGCACGACGTCGAACGCATAGTATTCGTGCTCCTGCGTGACGTTGACCGCGCGGAAGTCGCATCCTTCTTTCAGACCGTAAGAAAGCGTCGGCTTCCCGGCGTCGATCACCGGCTGCACGCAGTCGCGCGTGTTCGCGTCGTCGCCGTTATAAATGACGAGCTTGTCGGCGCTCTGGACGAATTGCGTGAAGGACTGCTTCAGCCGCGCGAGCGTCTTGAAGTATTCCATGTGATCCTCGTCGACGTTGAGCAGGATCGCGATATTCGGCGAGAGCTTGAGAAAATGATCCTGGAATTCACAGGATTCGCAGACAAAGTGTTCGGTTTTGCCGATGCGGCCGTTCGTTCCGGTCAGCGGGAGCTTGCCGCCGATGACGGCGCTCGGATCCAGCCCGGCGCTCAGCAGCAGATGGGTCAGCATGGCGCAGGTCGTGGTCTTGCCGTGGGTGCCGCACACGCCGATGCAGTTGGAGAAATGTCGGGTGAGCGCGCCGAGCAGGTCGTTGCGTTCAAAGAGCGGGAGGCCGGAGGCCTTCGCCGCAAGCAGCTCCGGATTATCCGGCAGGATGGCGGCCGTATAAATGATCATCTCGGCCCCGCGGATGTTCTCCGCCGTCTGACCGAGCGTGACGGGGATGCCGAGCGCGCGCATGCGGGCCAGGTTGTCGGTCTCGTTGTTGTCGGAGCCGGTGATCTGATAGCCCTGCTCGTGCAGGATCTCGACGATCGGGCACATGCCGGAGCCGCCGATGCCGATAAAATGAATGCGCCTGACAGAGCGCAGAAGTCGATCGATTTCAAACATGACTTGCTTCCTTTCGCGGCCGTGCCGCGTGATCTGATTTCAGCTTATTCCGCCGAAGCGGCGGCGGTGATCCGCCGAAACGCTTTGATAATTTTAATTAGTATATCACATATGATTTCAAAAATAAAGGGTTTAATTGAAAACAGTTGGTTTTTTTGCGCGCGGGCAGTACGATCCGTCCTTGTGCTCGGCGGCAGATCAGTCTTGCGAACACGCCGGACGCCGCGGTTAAGCGCCATAATTAATTAACAAATTATTTCAAATCCTCTTGCAAACGATTCTTTGATTTGATATAATATCTTGAATAGATGCGCAGATGCGTCTGCGCGGCAATCTCCGGAGGCAGTATGAAAGGCAAACTGATCGTGATCGAAGGGCTGGACGGCAGCGGAAAGTCCACGCAGGAAGCGCTGCTGCGCGACCGCCTGGAGCGGGACGGGCGGGCTGTGACATGCATCAAGCTCCCGAATTATGAGGACCCCGCCTGCGCGCTGGTCAAAATGTATCTGGCCGGGCGCTTCGGTTCGGATCCCGCGGCGGTCAACGCCTACGCCGCCTCTTCCTTTTACGCGGTCGACCGCTACGTGAGCTATCACTGCGGCTGGAAGCCGGCGTATCTGCAGGGGGGCTGGATCCTGGCCGACCGTTACACGACCTCCAATGCCTATCATCAGCTGACCAAAACGCCGCCGGCGGAATGGGACGCCTACCTCGCGTGGCTGGAGGATTTTGAATACGAAAAGCTCGGCATTCCCAGGCCGGACGCTGTGATTTATCTGGATATGCCCATCGACGTTTCGCAGCGCCTGATGACCGGCCGCTATGCGGGCGATGAAACGAAAAAGGATATTCACGAGAAGAATACCGCGTATCTTTCCAGCTGCGCAAAGGCTGCGGCTTACGCTGCGGAAAAGCTCGGCTGGGTGCGGATCGCCTGCGCGGAAAACGGCGCGCCGCGCGATCGTGAAGCGATCGCGCAGGAGGTCTATGCGGCGGTGCTGGCCGCAATGAAGGATTGATCGACGGAACGTCAGGAAAGGAGTTTCCCATGTTCTATCTGTTTTTGGCCGAAGGGTTTGAAGAAGTGGAGGCGCTTGCGACGCTCGACGTGCTGCGCCGCGCCGGGATCGACGCCGCAACGGTCGGCGTGACCGGCAAAACCGTTACTGGGTCGCACGGGATCCCCGTGATCTGCGACCGGGAGATTGCGGAGCTTTCGCCCGCCGCTGCGTTTGACGGCGTGATTCTGCCCGGAGGTATGCCAGGCACAAAGCATCTGAATGCCTCCGCGCAGGTGCATGCGTTCCTTGACGCCGCCGCGCAGCGTGATCTATGGATCTGTGCCATCTGCGCCGCACCGATGATCCTCGGGCAGCGCGGGATGCTGGCCGGCCGGCAGGCGGTCTGCTTCCCGGGCTTTGAACCGGAACTCAAAGGCGCGCAGATCCCGGATCAGTTCGTCTGCCGCGACGGCAGGTTCATCACCGCGAAGGGCATGGGCAGCGCGATTCAGTTC
>JAFWCS010000400.1 GCA_017534365.1 Clostridia bacterium
CAGCGGCGCCACAGAAGAAATGGTGGAGCTCATGCACCGCTTCGGCAGCGTCTCGGTCATGCCGCAGACTGCGCACGTGAGCGCAAAAGCGTTTCTGGAAAAGAATCTGAAAGGCAACGACGCGCTGGAATGCTGGGACGGGGAGCTCTATCTCGAAATGCATCGCGGCACGTTCACCACCAAATCCGAACTGAAACGGTATAACCGCCTGCTGGAAAACAAATTCCGCACCGCCGAGCTGGTTTCCGTCATCCGCAGACGCAGCGGCGCGCCCTACCCCGCCGAACGGCTCCGGGATCTTTATAAAAAGCTCCTTGTCAATCAGTTCCACGACATCCTGCCCGGCAGCCATATCACGCCCGTTTATCGTGACGCGATCGCCGATTATCAGGAAATCGACGCGGCGCTGGATGAGATCATCGGCAGCGGAAACGGATATTTCAATCCGCTTTCCTTCGACAGAACGCAGGCCGTGTTTCTTGAAGACGAAAAAGGAAACGACGTCAGAGAAGGCAAGCGAGGAATCTGGCGTCTGCCCGGCAAAGGCATGCTGTCCTGTATAGATTTTGAAGGCACGGCCGACGACACCTCCTGGATCACGGTCCACGGTCTGCAGACCGAAACACCGTTCTATTCCGTTCGCTTCGCGCAGGACGGCAGCTTCCTTTCGCTGTATGACAAGGCGCTTGCCCGCGAATGGGTGCAGAACGATTTCAACAAGCTCAGGATCTATGACGACCGGCCGGGCAACTATGACGCCTGGGATATTCTTCCCAATTATGCAGACAGGCAGATCGAAATCGGCATCCGCGAGCCGCTGCATTTCGTTTCCGCAGACGGAGAATGCGCGAGATTCGAAGCCGTGCTTTCCACGGAACGCAGCGTGTGGAGGCTGATCATCCGCCTCTTCCGCGCCGCAAGGACCATCGAGGTTGAAAACGACGTGAACTGGAACGAAAAGCATAAGCTGGCAAAAATGCTTTTCTCCTGCAATCTGCTCACGCGCGAGCTGGTCAGCGACACCTCCGCCGGCTTTATCCGGCGCGAAACCCATCGCAACACCACCTGGCAGCAGGCCAGATTTGAGGTCTGCCAGCATAAGTGGAGCGATATGAGCGAAACCGGCGGCGGGATCGCCCTCATCAACGAGGGAAAATACGGCATCGGCGCGCGCAACAATGAGATGTCGCTCTCGCTTCTGCGCGCGACCATCCGGCCGGATCCGACTTCGGATATCGGCAGGCATCACTTCAGCTATCTGATCTATCCGCACGCGGGTGATTTCGTTGAGGCGCAGGTCAACCGCCTGGCCCATGAATACAACACGCCGCTGATCCGGGCAGATCTTTCGCTTGACCTTGATTTCTCTCCGCTTTATCTGCAAAGCGCAAAGCTTTCCGAAAACGGAGACTCTATCGTTTACAGGCTCTCGGAGCAGGACGGCGCGAGAGGTCGGCTCAAGCTCGGCAAGCCCTATTACCTGATGAATCTGCTCGAGGACGTGATCGGCGAAACGGACGTCATTGACTACCGCCCGTTTGAAATCATCACGATTGCGGAAAAGATCAGGAAGAACCAATGATCGACAAAGGACGGTGGAAACATTGAAACGCTTTCAACGACTGATCGCCCTGCTGTCTGCCGCGATCATCGTGATCGTGTCAGGCGGGAGCGCGCGGGCGGCTTCCGCGCCCGTATTTGAGCATCTGGTTTGCCCGGAAGCGGCGATCTGCCCGTTTGAGGAGTCGTTTCTGGACAGAGCCTCCGGCGGCGATGACCTGATTTCCAATCGCGGCTATGAGGAAACCGGGCTGTATGAATCCCCCTACTGGACCTGCCGCGCCGCAGAAAAGCCCGTGCCCGTGTATGCCGCCATGTGTTATGACGGCGGCCCCGACCGGGGCGTCCTCAGTTCGTTTTTGTATCTGTTTGTCAGCGACTTTGCCGGCGGGATCGAGCTCGCGCTGGACCGGGGCGAAAAAGTGAAAAACGCCGTCGTGCTGCCCGCTTCGCTCGGCGCAAAGGCAGAGGTCTCAGGCAGCACCTTGCGTTTCACCGCAGAGAAGACCGGCGTATACACCTGCCTGATCAACGACGACTGCATGCTGGACGCGGTCACGGTATTTGTGCGGGACTGCGCGGACGAAGAGGCGGAGATCGAAAGCTACCGCGCGCAATACGGCGCGGACAGAGTCAAGGTCTTCCCTGCCGGCAGATATGACCTGGATTATATTGACGTTTCCGATTGCGACGCGCTGTATTTCCGCCGCGGCGCTTATATCTGCGCCACGCATCTCTATGACGTGCGTAAGGAAGGCGACGTTTCTCACAGGCCGGCCTTCCTGGATTTTTACAATAAGACCGGCGCTGTGATCGACGGCTTCGGGATCTTTGACTTCAACCGGCTGGACAGAAACGAGATCTCCTACCTCAACATCAGCGACTGCACGGATTGCAGCGTGTCGGGCATGCTCTGTCTGAATCCCGCGGGCTGGAACTTCGTCACTTACGCCTGCAGGGACCTGACGGTCAGCGATATCGCCGTGTTCGGCTACCGGACCAACAGCGACGCGCTCAACGTCTGCGGCTGTGAAAATGTGACGGTCTCGGACTGCTTTGCGCGCAGCGGCGACGACTCCTTCAGCGCAAAAACAACCAATACGGCGCATGCGCTGCGGCACGTCCGCTTTGAAAACTGCATCGGCTGGAGCGACAAATGCCGCGCCTTCGGCATCACCGGCGAGGTCTACAGCCCCATCGAGGACGTTGTGTTTGCCGATTGCGCGGTGCTCTATCGCAACGCCACCTGGGACAATAACCGCGTCTGCTCGCTTGCCGTTTCGGTGGAATACGGCGGGGCCGACATCAACAACGTGGTTTTCGAGAACATTGAGATCTACCGCGACACCGGCAGAGCCTTCTTTGTGCTTATCACCAACAAGGAGCTGCAAAACTGCAAAATCAAAGGCGTCGTCTTCCGAAATGTCCGTTACAATGCAGACGTCAAAAGCCGGATCGCTTCCGTGATCCGGCCGACCGCCGGAGAGAAGATCCGGCTTTGGTTCTTCCGCCTGTTCAAGCAGCTGCTGCCGTTGGATTCTTACGCCGGAAAACTGGAACAGCCGCCCATCAACGGCAACGAAATCGAAGTGACCTTCGATCACGTGACAGCCAACGGACACAAGATCAACCGATTCAATTTCAATCGATTTTTCACGACCTCCGGAAACGAGGACCTGCACTTTCAATAATCAATGACATATTAATCTGACTGCATGAAAGGTCGTTATTAAAATGGCAAAGATCGAAATGCATAAACCGAGCAACAGCGGGATCGCGCTGGGCGGCATCGGCAGCGGAAGCGTCGAACTCCTTCCGGACGGCGAATTTCACTATTGGCAGATCGCCAATCCCCCGCGGCTGACCGAGGTCTGCTGGGAAAAAAAGGTTGACGACGGCGAAGGCTCCACGGGCGCGCTGTCGTTCTGGGTGCGGACGGCATCGGCCGGCCGGCGCCCTGTCGTGCGAAAACTGGGGATGAAGACCGAACCGGAGGATTTCACTTATCGCCTGTTTCCGTGGAACAAACCGGTTTCCACCATCCACTTTGACGGGCGCTTCCCTGTGTGTGAGCTGCAATATGAGGATGCGGCTTTGCCCTGCCGGCTGACAGGGCGGGCAGTCGCGCCGTTCGTGCCGTTCAGGACGGAGATCGCCGCAACGCCGGGGTTTTATATGGAGTTCGAAATCGAAAACGACGGGAATGAACCGCTGACGGTCAGCCTGCTCGGCACGCTTGTGCCGGACTTCTGCAACGAAAGCGGCTGCAGGAATTCATTGGATCGGGATCCCGACACCATCGCCGTCACCATGCATCCGGCGCAAAAAACGGACGCTCCGAACTGCGGTGAGGTCTGCCTGCGCGTCAGCGGCGACGGCGAAAAGAGCTGCGTCGCAGGCGAATACCGGCGTTTCATCCGGGAATACATTTATGATGACGACGCGTTCGGGGTCAGCCAGGAATCCGTGCTGTTCGGTTTCCGCGAATCCGGCCGTCTGCCCGACAGCGACGCCGACGCGCCGCCGCGGGAGATCCCTGCGGATCTCGAGGCGCTGACCGATGACGAGCTCGAAACGCTGTTTCACGACTATATCAGATTCCCCTTTGCCGCATCCGTTCTGCAGCGCATACGCCATACGCAGCCTGTGTTTCCCGCGAACCGCGCAGAACAAACAGCGTTTCTCGCCGGATTGCGCGGTCAGAAGCGGCTGCTGAAAGCCGAAGATTTCGGCGCGGCGGCCCTTTGCAGCACGGTAAATCTCGCCCCCGGCGAAAAAAAGACGGTGCGCTTCATCCTGACGTGGTATTTTCCAAATCACTTCTCAAAAGACGGACGGCAGCTCGGTCACTATTATGAAAACCTTTTCCGCGGTGCGGCTGACGCAAACGCCTTCCTGCGGGATCACGGCTCCGAGGTGTTTGACAAGGCCGTCGCCTTCTCGAAGCTGCTGTATGATACCGATCTGCCAGAGATATACCCGGACTGCTGGAGCAGTCATCTGAGCACGATCGTTAAGTGTTCATGGTATCTGAAAGACGGCAAATTCGGCCTGTGGGAGGGCCTGGGCTTCTGCGGTTTCCACACGACAGACATCACCTATCACGCGTCGTTCGGTCTGCTCGCCCTGTTTCCTGAGCTGCAGTTGCGTCAGATGCGCATGGGCGCCGCCTTCCAGCGTGAGGACGGCCGCGTGCATCACTTCTTCACGCCGGATCTGGATCACGTCGGCGACGGCTACGAACGCGTGGACATGAACAACCAGTTTGTGCTGATGGTGTATCGCGACTATCTTTATTCCGGCGACACGGACTATCTCAAAGCGATGCTGCCGCACGTGATCCGCGCAATGGATTCCATCGGCGCGCTCGACGCGGACGACGACGGACTTCCGGATCGTGATACAAAACGCAACACCTTTGACGCCTGGAATTTTGCCGGCACAACCGTCTATATTTCAATCCTTTGGCTCGCCGCGCTCAAGGCCGCTGCTTGTATCGCCGACGCATTGGGCGACGCCGCGCATGCCGAAGCGTGGAGAACGCTGCGCGAAAAAGGATTGGCATCCCTCGAAAAGCAGCTTTGGAACGGCGCATACTACGACCTTTGGCGCTGTGGAGAAGAAAAAGACGAATGCCTGATGACCGACCAGCTCGATGGTGAATGGTTCCTGCGCGCATCCGGGATCGAGGGCAATCTCAGCGACGAGCGGATCCGCGCCGTCCTGCGTGTCATTCTGGAGCAGAACTATGATCCCGACGGCGGACTGATCAACGCCTCCTGCCCGGCGGGGCGACACACCACGCTATATACTTATAAGAACTGTCAGACAGAAGCAACCTGGACAGGCATCGGTTATGCGGTTGCAGCGCTGTGCCTGAACGTCGGCATGCGCGTGGAAGCGGACGCTTTTTTAGCTGCGTTAGATGTTAAGATATCACGTTTGTTCTCGTTTTTGTATGATTGTTATTGTTGCCTTCTTTTGAGTAGGG
>JAFWCS010000401.1 GCA_017534365.1 Clostridia bacterium
CCGGAGATGGTGGACGATCTGAAGAGCACCTTTGCCGCGCTCAAAACCTTCCAGAATGCACTGAACGAGATCGATCCGAACCGTGTGCTGCTCGGACTGCTCTCCGATCAGAACAAAGTCAATGATCTGATGAAGGTCATGACGGACGCGATCACGCTCTACAGCAACAACCGCGAGCTGCTTGCGCTTCTGGGCAAATACGCGACGCCCGAGAATCTGGCTGCGATCCAGGATCTGCTGAAAACGCTGCAGGATCCCGAGATGCAGGCCGCGTTGAAGCTGCTGTCCGATCCGAAGCTGCAGCTTTTCTTCACAAAGCTGCCGGATCTGATGGGGAGCTTTGAAACGCTGTCCCCGGTCCTGACCGACATGCAGAAGGAGCTGAAGGATCCGACCGTCGCCGCGCAGGTGGCAAAACTGCCGGAGACCGTGGCGGCGATCAATGAGATGTCGGCCGTGATCAACGAGAATCAGGATGCGATCAATATCCTGCTGCAGGTGCTGGATGAGGACGGCACGCAGGTGCTGGAAAGCCTGCTGCAGAATATCGACCTGCAGGATCTTTCCGATCTGCAGGAAAAATACGGCGGTCTGGCGGATCAGGGCGATCTGCTGCTGACCCTTGCGCAGGAATGGCTGCATTTCGGCCGTGATTACGGGCTTTACACCAAGAGCCTGCCCGGCATGACGACCAGTCTGGCCTTTGTATTCAACACGCCCGGCATCGAAGGCAATTCGACGCAGGCGGCTGCCGAGCCCGCCGCGCAGGCGCAGCCGTGGTATAAGAAGCTGTTTGGCTGAGGTGCCGGAAATGGGGATCTGCTATATTGTCGGCGCCGGAGACTGCGCGCCGCTGGATTTTTCACCTGACGCCGGGGATCTCGTGATCGCCGCGGACGGCGGGCTGCGCCGTCTGGATGCCGCCGGGATCCGGTCCGATCTCGTAGTCGGCGATTTCGATTCTCTCGGCTACGTGCCGCAGGCGGATGCGCTTGTGCGCCTGCCCGTAATAAAGGATCATACCGATCTGCAGGAAGCCGCGAATCTCGCGTTTTCGCGCGGGTTCCGGCGCTTCCGGATCTATGGCGCGCTGGGCGGAGAGCGCTTTTCGCACTCGATCGCGAATCTGCAGCTCCTCGGCAGTCTGGCGGAGCGCGGCTGCGACGCGGCGCTTCTGGATCCGCGCTGCACCGTGCGCGCGCTGCATAACGGCGTTTTGCGCCTTCCCGCGCAGGCGAGCGGCTTCGTTTCCGTTTTCGCGCTGGACGACCTGTGCGCCGGCGTGACGATTCGCGGCCTGAAATATACGCTGGAGAACGCGGAGCTGCGCAATCGCTTCGCGCTGGGCGTGAGCAATGAATGCATCGGCGAGGAGGCGGAGATCTCCGTTGCGTCCGGCACCCTTTTGATCGTGATCGAAAAGAATTCCCGTTGACATTTTTGCCGGATTGATGTAAAATTAGAATACAGAATCAAAACGGGAGGATACAGACATGGGATTGTTTGACAAACTGCTTGGCGGCGACGCGAAGGCCGCGATCAAACAGGCGAAGGATCTTGCGCAGAGCGTGCTGAACGAAGCGCAGTCCAGGGCGGAAGCGCTGCAGAATCAGCGCCCCTCCGCGCCGTCTGCACAGGCGCCTGCCGCTTCGGCGCAGGGCTCCGCCGCTTCCGGCGATTCCTGGGGCGATGAGATGCCAGCAGAGGAGAACCAATTTAATTTTTCCGGCTCTTATGATCAGTATTTCCAGTCGGTGTTTCGCGCGGAATTCCCGCAATATCGGGTGCTTGCCGAGCCGAACAGCGCCTATCGCAACGGTATGAAATATACCTTTCTCGACGGCGCTAAGACCGTGCTGGTCGTTGAGGTGATGACGGATCGCAGCGTTGCGCAGAAGCTGCGCAATGCCTGCAGGGCCGCAGGGATCCCGTATCTTCGGTTCTATCACGATCATCCGGGCTGGTGGAACACGCGTTCCTACGTTGTCCGGCGCGTCAACGCTGCGCTGAATTCTTTATAAAATCGCATAAAAGCAGAAAGAGAATGCACTGCACCTGCGGCGGATCCGGCACAGGCTGTTGAGCGCTTCGCAGGCAGCCTGCCTGTGTACGATCCTGTATATCCCGGAATTACCGGGATTTAACGGTTTCTCTTTCTGCTTTTTCTTTTGATTGAAAGGGTTGGCCTATGTCCCTGCTTTCACAATTATCCGATCCTGCGGTCTGGGCGTCGTTTTATGAATACAAAGCCTCGCTCGCCGTGCCGACGCCCTTTTTGCGCGAGCTGCCCGGCTTTATTGACGCGCGGGCCTATCTGCCCGTGTGCGAGCGCATTGCGCGGGGCGAACGGTTTCCGCTGCCGAATAAATCCGTGATCAGCAAAATGGAAACGCAGAAAAAGCGCGTGGTGTATGCCTATCCGCGCGCGGAGAGCACGGTGCTCAAGCTCCTGACCTACCTGCTCCTGCGCCGGTATGACGGGCTGTTCAGTCCGGCGCTGTATTCCTTTCGTCCGGGTCGGTCTGCCAAGGACGCCGTGCGGTTTCTCACGCGCGTGCCCGGGATGCGGACCATGTACGCCTATCAGGCGGACGTGCGCAATTATTTCAATGCCGTGCCGGTCGAGCGCCTGCTTCCGCTGCTGCGCGAAGCGCTGGCGGACGACCCGCTGCTGCTGTCTTTCCTGACCGGCCTGCTGACGGAGCCGCAGGTGCTGGAAAACGGGACGCCGGTCACCGAGCAAAAGGGGATCATGGCCGGTACGCCGCCCTCCGCGTTTTTTGCGAATCTGTATTTATCCGCGCTGGATCACAGGCTGGCTGCGCGCGGGATCCCGTATGCGCGTTATTCCGACGATATCATTGTGTTTGCGCGGACTGAGCCGGAGCTCCGCCGCCTGGCCGAAGAGATCCGCACGTTCCTCGCGCAGGCCGGGCTCTCGGTCAATGCGGAGAAGGAGGCCTTTTCCTCGCCGGAGGACGGCTGGGTGTTCCTGGGCATTCGCTATCGGGGCGGCGTGATCGATCTTGCGCCCGCGTCGCTGAAAAAAATCAAAGCCAAAATGCGCAGAAAAGCCCGCGCGCTCAAGCGCTGGCAGCTGCGAAACGACGTGAGCAGTGAAAAGGCGGCGAAGGCGTTTATCCGCGTTTTCAATGCCAAGCTGTTTGAGGGCGGCGGCGCGCACGAGCTTTCCTGGAGCCGCTGGTATTTCCCCGTGATCAACACGACGGACAGCTTGCGTCAGATCGATCAGTATGCGCAGGACTGCATTCGCTTTCTTGTCAGCGGTAAGCACACGAAGGCGCGCTTTAACGTGCGTTATGAGGTGCTGAAGCGCCTGGGCTATCGCAGCCTTGTGCATGCGTATTATGCCGCGCTGGAAGCAGAAAAGGAACGTGCAGATGGATCATAAACATGGAATTGCGCTCTCGCTTTTGTCGGCTGCCTCTCTCGCGGGCGGCCTGTATTGTTATTTTGAAAATACCTCGCCGACCGTTTCGTCGTTTACGGTGAAAAGCGAAAAGCTCGGGCGGTCGTTCGACGGCTTCCGGATCTGTCAGATCTCCGATTTTCATAATACGCATTCCTCCTCGCTGAGAGCGGCGCTGACGGAGCAGATCGCGCGTTTTTCGCCGGATCTGATCGCTGTGACCGGCGATCTGGTCGATTGCAGGCGGACGGACGTTGACAGCGCCGTGCGTTTCGTTGCCGATCTTGTTTCCCTTGCGCCCGTTTATTATGTGACCGGCAATCATGAAGCCCGCATCATCGAATATCGTCAGCTGCGTTCAGAGCTGGAGGCGCTCGGCGTTCACGTGCTTGAAAATGAAGCGGTAACGCTCCGGCGCGGCGGCGCAGGTCTGCAGATCATCGGGATCCACGATCCGCGCATCGCGCACGAGCCGTCGATCCCGGATGCGGAGATCGCGCAGCGGGAGCTTGCGGCGGTCGGCGTCGATCCCGATTGCTTTTCTCTGCTGCTGTTCCATCGTCCGGATCTGCTGGAGCTCTATGCCGACGCCGGGATCACGCTGGCGCTGACCGGTCACGCGCACGGTGGGCAGATCCGTCTGCCGTTTATCGGTGGCCTGCTTGCGCCGCAGCAGGGCTGGTTCCCGCGCTGGACGAACGGGCTGCACAGGCAGGGGACCGCGTCCATGATCGTCAGCCGCGGGATCGGCAACAGCCTGTTTCCCTTCCGGATCAACAACCGTCCGGAGCTGGTTTGCGTCACGCTGGAGGCTGCGCGCAATGAATTTTAATAGATTTTTGGAAAAAGTGTGTGCCGAATGCATAAGGCATGCACTTTTTTTGTATAGTTTTTGAAAACGGTATGTTTTTTTAAAAAAGTATTGATTTTATTTAATTTAGATGTTATAATTTCGTATCTTTAAGAAGCGAAGACTGTGTTGCCTGTTCGATCCGGTGGAAGCGGATCATTCCAGTCTTGCTGATTTACGTCAGATTGATGAATATTGAATCTCGAGGTGAAGAGAGAATGAAAAAATTTCTGATCTTATTGTCTGTTGCGCTGGCCGTGATCTGCGCGGTGTTTATTGCATTTTCACCCAGCGTGCTTTCGCTGATCATCGTGCTGATCATGCTCGTCGTGGTGGCGATCGGTCATGTGTTCGGTATCCTGCCGAACTTTCTGTTCAGCGAAGGCTTCCGCAACGGCAGAGCTTCGGTCGACAGCGTGAAAAAGATCGCGTCCGACAGCAAATGGGCGGCGATCCGGCAGGTCAAGCCCTTCTTCAAGCAGAAGACGCTGGACGCAAGCTTTGAAACGTATCTGCAAAAATCGCAGGATCAGCTCGATAAAGGGCTTGTCGTGAGCGATATCGAGGACGTGATCAACGAGGATACGCTCGAGCTTCGAAACTGGCGCGGCGTCGTTCTGCAGGTGGCCGGCGTTCTAACGGCGCTCGGTCTGCTCGGCACCTTCCTTGGACTGATGACCGGTATCAGCACCGTGACCTTCACCACGGTGGATGCTACGATCTCGAGCATCGAGCGTCTGCTGGAGGGTATCGCAACCGCGTTCTACACTTCGATCGTCGGCGTTATCCTGTCCGTTGTTTTCAACATTGCAAACCGCATTGTCTGGAATGTCACGCTGCGGGAGATGCAGCTTTTCTATGAGAAGTTCCACACGGAGGTGCTTCCGTATTCCGAGGAGCAGACCCGCGTGAGCGAATATATGCAGAGCGAAGAAGTGATCCGCCTGCTTTCTCAGATCAGCAATGCGGAGAACCGCAGAAACGGCACCCTTGTCGAGGACGCTTCCTATGAACAGCGGCTGATGGTGCAGGTGCTCGCCGGTGTGGAAAACGGCGAATTCTCCACCTATTTCGAGCCGGTCTGCAAGCTGGAGGATCGCAGCGTTCTGAAAGCGGTCAGCCGTCTTCGCTGGGAGCACGCGTCTCTGGGCGTGATCGACAGCTCTGTGTATTTCCCGGTCGTTGCCGCTAACGGCTATCTGATCAAGCTCGAGAAGACGATGTGGCGTGAAGCTGCGGAGCAGCTCAGCGCGATGAAAAAATCCGGACAGCGCACCGTTCCCGTCGTGCTCAGCGCGTCGAAGGTGTTCCTGATGGCCGCCGACCTTTCCGCGTTTGTCGACGAGCTGATCGATGCGTTCGATCTCACGCCGCGTGATTTTGAAATCTCGCTGCCGGTGGAGGCTTACACGGTCTGCGCATCCGAGGCGCAGAGAACCGAACAGGCCTTGCTGAAAAAGGGCTACAAAGTTTCGATCTACGGCTTTAACGGCGATTTGATCGATCTGCCGGAATCAAACGCCGAAGAGATCGTTCTGGATATGGAAACGGCGGAGCTTGACCGCCTCGGCGATCTGTTTGCCTTGCCGGCGAAGAAGAATCTGACCGTTTCCGCGCAGAATATCGGATCGGCAAAGCAGCTTGCAAAGCTGCGCAAGCTCGGGTGTGAAAGCGGTATGGGCAGGCATCTGTATCCGGAAATGGAGCATGCGGCCTTTGCTGAGCTGATCGACGGTGAAACCGTCTGATGACGGGGAGAAGGAGCTGCGATGAGAATCTTTATAAACAAGAAGAAAAAATCTGACGAAGAAAGCTACTGGCAGTCATCCACGGATATGATGGTGGGTCTGCTTCTCGTGCTGATCCTCTTGATCGCGCTGCTGCTTCTGCTGCTTGCGCGCAGAAACGACCACCGTTATCCGTATGATGAGACCGTGCCGTATTCAGTCACCACGCAGGATGATGATGAGGATGAGTCAACCACGCACCGCGAGGATTACACCCGCGCCGAGGAAACGACCACCCGCCCGTATCAGGACGGCGGCGGTGACGGCGAGCCGCAGACGACCGGGCACGACGAACCTTATGACGATTTCGGAAAAACGGCCGTTCTGGTCGCCGTGATCGACGAGGAAACCGGCAACGTCATCAAACAAAGCGGTATCCTGTTTGAGCTTTATGCTGATCAGGATAAGGTCACGGGCCTGCAGGCGCTGTATACATACTACCCCCATAAGATTGAATACAAACAGTATGAAACGACCGAATCCGGCACGTTCTATCTGCCGGAAAAGATCTGGGACGGCTGGTATTCCCTGCATAATCTGACAGCGCCCGAGAAATATGAGCCGGGCTCCGTCACGAAGTTTGAGATCACGGAAACACGCGACTGGAACGATCCCTATCTTGTTTCTGTTCCGCTTTCGCCGGCGAAGAACACCATCAAGATCAACGCGGTGGATTCCGTCACAAAAGCGCCGGTCGCCGGCGGTGTTTATGAGATCGTCGCCGAGCCGGACGTCATTCTGCTCGACGGCACGATCCGGCTGAACAAGGGCGACGTTGCCGACACGATCACGACGGATGAAAAGGGCTTTGCCCAGAGCAAGCCGCTGTATCTCGGCAACTATCGCATCCGGCAGAAAACGGCGAGCGAATTCTACGCCGTGATGACCGATCCGATCCTGACGGAAGTGAAGAAGACCGATGAGACCGAAACGCCCGTGACGCAGGTCCTGTGCGACAAGACGGAGTTCGTTTATACGCTGACCGACGTCTTTGACGGCACGCCGATTCCCGACGCCGTCTTTACGCAGGCGGACGGCAAAGAGCTCAAGACTGATGCCGACGGCCGCATTGTGCTGACGGATCTGACGAAGGGCACGACCTACACGCTCACGCTGCAGACCCTGCCCAAACCCTTCCGCCCCGCAAAGCTGAACGCCTCCTTCACCGTTGATGCGAAGGGCTACATTCACGATCAGGCAAAATACAACGCCACCGGGACCGCTTATACGATCCGTCTGTCCGCCTATGCTGCCGACCGGCTGCTCAAGCAGGAAG
>JAFWCS010000402.1 GCA_017534365.1 Clostridia bacterium
TATCATCAAATACGCCGAAGAGGCCGTAGCCGTAGGCAAAATTGGCAGGCAGGTTCCTCATCGTTGCGTTGAACGCATAGGAGAGGCTCGAGAAGAAGTATTTCACATTCTCGCTCCGGTCGGCCTCCTCCACCGGGCAGGTCAGCTTTGTCAGCGACGTTTCGCCGATGGAGGCCTCCAGCACGTATTCTTCGCTTTCGTCGTCATAGTAGGCGTCGACATAGATCGTGAGCGCGATGCCTTCCGGCGTGACGATGTCCGCATAGTAAAAATTGCCGAAGAACCATTCGCCCATCTCCACGTCAAAGCTTTCCACGCTCCCGTCGGAGAAGGTGACCGTCAGCGCGGTCGGAAAGTCGTTTTTCAAAATGGCGTCGCCGTTGAAATACTCGATCACGGTCGCGTCGTAATCCGCCGGGAAGGCCACGGCGCGGATCACGTCGCTGATCTGCACGCAGTGCAGGGTGAATTCCGATTCAATGCCGCCGAATTCAGCCAGCAGCGTAACGTCGCCGGCCGTCAGCGTGCCGGTGATCTTCGGATAGGTATAGCAGGTCCTGCCCTGCGAAAGGGTAACGGCGAAGGGCAGATCAACGTCGATCTCCGGGCTTTCGCCTTCCTCTTGTTCATATTGCCAGATGGTTGCGTCAATGACGTAGGCGTCTGCCGGCCGGTAGGGGGTGAGGCCGGTGACCGCGCCGCAGTAGGTGAGCGTGGCGGTCAGGCTGCCGCCGTCCGGCACGTCGTCGAAAGCAATCAGCTGGGTCTCACCCGCCGCGAAGGAGCTGAAATACTCCCATTCCTCGCCGTCAGGGGTGGCGCTCAGAGCGTCGTAAGGTTTGATTTCCGACGCCTTTCCGTCCGCCAGATCGTTCGAGATGCCGAACCAGATTTCATCTTCGACGTCTTTCCCGTCCATCGTCACGCGCAGCTGATAGAGGCCGGCCTCCTGCGCGGTGAACAGATAGCCGCAGAACGCGCTGTCCACGGTCTGCGTGCCGACGGTGAACGTGCCGAGAATGGTGTAGGTGTCTTCCTCGCCGTCGAAATCCCAGACGACGGTTTCACCGGCGTCCCCGGCGGCGAAGACGGTCAGCGGCGACGCGCCGGCGAGCAGCGCGAGCGCGAGCAGCAGGGCGAGCAGGGGGGGCACAATGTGTTTCATCCTAAGTTCCTCCTAAAATAATAAATGCTTCAGCAAATGATACTGTTTGTTTGGATAATGACTGAATCAAGGAATTCTTTAAAATTATCTGCAGGAATTGAATTATGAATTATTATTGGCGGCGTCTGTTGCTCAGATAATGCCGTCAAACAGGTGGAAGAAATCCGCAAGCATTGCACGGATATAGGCCGCAAGGCTGGAGAAAAAGCTTGAAATCCTTGCAAAGATACTGGGATGATCATCTGTATTCTCACCGGAATCAATTATGCAGGGTTGCTCGGCAAGCACCTCGCCACAGCAGATTGCAACAACCGTGCACTCGACCAGATTGCATTGTTCGTCAGCTTTGCTTGTTTCATCTAAGTGGATGTAAGGCGTCAGGTTGTCAGGCAGAGAAAGAGAAATATATGTACCGTATTCGTATGGACCTATTTCGAGCTTATGAATGGTGCCGTCTGTCATTGTGACTGTCAAGTAATCAGGACAAGGTTCCCACATTACGCTCCAGCAATCCAGGCTTTGGCTGTCTGTGCTTGCGGTCGGTGCGTACCCTTCAGGAAATTCAATGCTTTTGATATAATCGTGAATAGAGGCGCAGTTGACGGAAAACTCCTTTTTGAGATTACCGATGGTTGCGGTCAGGATGCATGTGCCGCTTTTTACCGTGCCGGTGATGACAGGTTCGCAGTACAGACGTCTGCCGTCGTTTGTTGTGGTGGAGAAATCGGCATCCAGGCTCACGAACTCTGTGTTGTCCATTTCATATGGCCAGATCGATTCGCCGATCAGATAGACATCGTTCAGATCGCCGATCGTTAGCGAAGTGACGTCGAAGCACCAGTTGATAGACAATGAACAATCATA
>JAFWCS010000046.1 GCA_017534365.1 Clostridia bacterium
CACGGGAAGGCGTCCGGCGCCGGATTGCCCGCGGCCATAGGAATGGTCGAACCGGAGCTTTTGAGGATTTCACGGATCATCGACGGCTTGAGCGAGGCGAGACCCTGTGAGAATTGATATTCCATAGAAACGCATCCTTTCAGATACAATATAAAAAGATTCTAATATTATAACATAGAAACGCCGGATTGTAAAGCTTCACGCCCGCCAGAATTTGCGGTCGAGGCTGCGGTAATTGACCGCGCGGGCGATGTGGCTTTCCTCGATCAGGTCGCTGCCGTCGAGGTCGGCGACCGTGCGCGCCACGCGCAGCACCTTGTCGTAGGCGCGGGCGGAGAGATCGAGCTTGTCAAACACCCGCTCGAGCAGGACCATCGCCCCGGGCGTCGGGTGGCAGAATTCCCGCGTCTGCGCCGGGGTCATCTTCGCGTTGCAGGCGATGCCGGAGCCGGCCAGCCGCTGCTGCTGCCGTTTGCGCGCGGCGTTCACGCGCTTGCGGATCTCCGCGGAGCTTTCGCCGGGCGCGGCGGACGAGAGCTTTTCAAATTCCACGGGCGGCACCTCGATGTGGATGTCGATGCGGTCCAGCAGCGGGCCGGAGACCTTTGCAAGATAGCGCTTGGACGCGCCGGGCGGGCAGGTGCAGGCCCGCTTGGGATGGCCGAAATAGCCGCAGGGGCAGGGATTCATCGCGCAGACGATCATCGCGGAGCAGGGATAGGTCAGCGAGGCGTTCGCGCGGGAGATCGTGATCTTCCCGTCCTCGATCGGCTGCCGCAACACCTCCATCGCATTGCGTGAGAATTCCGGCAATTCGTCGAGAAACAGCACGCCGTTGTGCGCAAGCGAGATCTCGCCCGGCCGCGGGATGACGCCGCCGCCGGAAAGACCGGCGGGGGAGACCGTGTGATGCGGCGCGCGGAAAGGCCGCGCGGTGATCAGTGAAACGCCGGCGGGCAGGGCGCCCGCGATCGAATAGAGCGCCGTGGTCTGCAGGCTCTCCTCAAAGGTCATATCGGGCAGGATGGAGGGCAGGCGCTTGGCGAGCATGCTTTTGCCGGAGCCGGGCGGGCCGACCATCAGGATGTTGTGGCCGCCGGCCGCCGCGATCTCCAGCGCATACCGCGCCTCCTGCTGCCCCATCACGTCGCGGAAATCGGGCAGGGGCGCTGCGTTCTGCTGCGCGAGCGTCGGGTCATAGGTCAGCGGCGTGAGCGGCGCTTCGCCGGTCAGATGCTCCACGACCTGCTTCACGTTTTCCACCGCATAGATCTCGATGCCGGTCACAACGGAGCTTTCCAGCCCGTTTTCCTGCGGCACGAAAACCTGCCGGATCCCGTGCTTTTTCGCGCAGATCACCATCGGCAGCGCGCCGTTGACGTGGCGGATCTGCCCGTCGAGCGACAGCTCGCCGAGAAAGGCGCAGGCTTCCACGTCCGCCCGGAGCTGACCGGTCGCGCGCAGGACGGCGATCAGGATCGGCAGATCATAGACCGGCCCCTCCTTGCGCACATCGGCGGGCGAGAGGTTGATCGTCACGCGGCTGGGCGGGAAGCTGAAGCCGCTGTTTTTGGCGGCGGCGCGCACGCGGTTGCGCGATTCGTTCACCGCCGTATCCGGCAGGCCGACCACGTCGATGCGCGGCAGGCCCTGCCCGAAATCGACCTCCACGCCGACCATATAACTTTCGATGCCGAACAGGCCCATGCTGTTCACGCGCGCAAACATCGCGTCACCTCCGCCGCAAATATATATTACTATATCACATTTTCGGAGCCGTTGCAAGCAGGGGAAAACAAAAACACCGGACGCCAGGCATCCGGTGTGTTCGTTCAATTGTGTGCAGATCACAGCACGTAGATGCGCACGGGACGCACGCCCCAGTCGTCGCACATCTGCTCATTGTCCATGTAGAGGTCCACGAGGCGGTCGGTCGTGTAGATGAATCCGCCCGTGTCCGCTGCGATGGCGTAGCCGTAAACGATGCTGCCGTCGGCGGAAACGATATACATTTCCGTCCCGTAGGGGATCTCGCGCGGATCCACGGCAATGTGCCCGGGCATCGGGGTGCGGCCGGTGGAGGTGGCGGGGTCGCCGGTATAGGCTGTCGCGTCGCCTTCGATCACATACTGGTAGTTTGTCGGAACGCCGTTTGCGTCCAGCGTGACGTCTGCGGGCAGCGACAGCTCGGAAATCACGGAGTCCGTGTTGCGGTAGGAATCGAGTTTGCCCGTGCGGCCGGTGCCGATCTCCAGAACGGCGTCCACCGCCGGTTTGGTCACGGTTTCGCTCGCGAGCACGGTGTCGAGCAGCGTGCCGTCCGCAAAGCGGTCTTTATAAACCGTCTGCTTGACACCCTCGACGCCTTCGGTGACCACGCGGGATTCGCCCGCGGCCAGTTCGCCGTTTTCAACGATCTTCGTGCCGAAGGGGAGCGGCGTTTCCTGCGTGCGGGTCTTCACCTGCACGCGGCGCACGGTGATGGGGGTGCCGCGGTGAAGCTGCGTGTCCAGCGCGGGGAAGACCAGATCGTCTTCTCCGATCGCGACGCCGGCCTTGGCCAGCGCGTCGGCGACGGTGCCTTCGACCAGCACGGCTTTATACTGCGTGCCGTCCGCAAAGATTTCCACGCTGAAGGCGCGGCGAAGGAATGCCTTCGCGTCCGCAAGCTGCGCCTGCGCCAGTGCCAGCCCGTCCGCATACGAGAGCAGCACGGTCTGCGCGTCATCCGGCAGTTCAACTGCCACCGATTCGATCGCTTCGGGCGTCTTGCGCTGCGCGGTCTGCACATGCTTGAGAATGCTGTCCGTCACGGGCGCAGTCGTGTCTGCGGGTTCCGGTTTGCCGGAAAGACCCACGGAATAGACTGCGGTCAGCGAAAGGCCGGTCAGCATCATGCAGGCGACGCCGGTGGTCAAAGCGCGGCGAATGCGTCGTCGGGGCCGATTGTCGGTCTTGCTTGTTAAATTCATAAAATCTCCTTCGGGAATCTGAAATTCCCCACGTGCAGATCGCTGAAAATGATCGGGGTGCAGGGCGATCTGCGAGCCGTTTTCCCTGCCGCAAAGGCGGCGATCGGAAAGGCGGATTTTTTACAGTTGGCATTATATCGGCAGGTTGCCGATTTGTCAAACGCTGAATTTTTGAGCTTTTGTTGAAGATGCACAAGAGAAAAAAGCGCGATTCCCAAAATAAGGGATGCAATTTGCGAATAACGCTCCAATTATTGGGAATTGGCTGTTTTTTTTTGTGCAAAGGTGAAAAAGATTACAAATGGTTACAAAACTGTAAAAAACGGTAACAATATTCGCGGTGAGAAAAATACAGCGTGTGTGCCGCGCGGGCGCCGGATCTCTTATATTTTTATATATCCTTAATATAATAGGCTTCACCTGTTGAGCAGCCAGACCGCAAGATTCAGATAGCCCGCAAAGGTGACCCAGAGCAGATAGGGGAGCTGCAGCCAGCCGGCGAGCGGATCGGCCTTGCGAAAGAGCAGCAGCATCCAAAGGATCAGTCCCCAGAGCGCGATCAGCCAGAGAAACGCCGCGCCGAAGGCCTGCAGGTTGAAGAAGATCAGCGTCCAGAAAAAATTGAAAAAAAGCTGCAGCCCGTAGACGCGCAGGCCGGAGCGCCGGGCGGCGGACGGCGGCGAGAGATCCACCCGCGCCGCGCCGAAGCCCATGAGGGCATAGAGCAGCGTCCACACGATCGGGAAGAGGAGCGCCGGGGGCGCGAGGGCGGGCAAGCGGAGCGTTTCGCCGTAGGCTTCGGTCGCGCTGCGCGAGAGCAGACCGGCCGCCACCCCGACTGCTTCCGCGCCGAGGATCCAGAGCAGATAGGATTTCCATGGCTGTTTGTTCATCTCGCATCCCTCCCGCCTCTATCGTATGCGATCCAGGGCGAAAACATACGTCCGAAGAAAAAACGGCGCGCCCAGTTCCTGTAAAAAACCGCCGGTACTTCTGCCAAAGTCGGCAGGAGTACCGGCGGATGGAGCCCGGATGATGTGAAACGTGCGCAGCGAAAGACTGCTTTTTTATTCCAGCGGCGCTTCTTCACTGTGCGTCAGCGGGCTGCCGCTGTCCGCTCGGCGCGGGAATGAGTTCGCTTCAAGAATTTTGCCGTCGAGCGTGCGGTGCAGAAAAGTGACAGTGCCGCTGTCCAGGCGGGTTTCATAGATCGTTTTCGCCCCGTTTTCCCAGATGCGGCGACTGCCGACGAAATCCGGATACAGGCTGCCGATGTTCTTGAAAATCCCGTCGAGCGTCTCGTCTGAAATGCCGTATTGCGAGAGCGCGATCAGCCCGTGCGCCTCGCCTTCGCGGCAGACGGTCGCCGTGCGGCCCTGCGCCTTGAGGTAGCCCTCCGCCTGCGCCGTGCATTGCTGCCAGAGCTGTTCGCGGTTGGTCTCGGCGGCTTCCCGGTCGAAGATGCGCGCGCGGATCTCCCGCGGAAACATCCGCTTGATCGAGGACGTATAATGGGCGCCGTCCTCCGGATATTGCACCTCCACCTTGCCGCTGTGCAGGTCGATCGTGAAGACCGCCGGGGAGAGGTGGCCGCCGGAATCGACAAAATAGCTGATCTGCGGATCGATCCCGGAGGTCCGCTGCTCAAAGACGGCGCTCTCCACGAGCGCATAGACTTTCTGCACGCCGCGGCGCGTTTCCGTGCCCAGCTGCACCAGGCCGACGAACAGCGCCTCGCCGGAATAGGCGTCCCAATCCTCCGCCGCGACGGTGTCGCGCAGCAGGGTGAGGAGATCCTGATCTCCGTTCACGGTGCGCCAAAACACCGTGCCGTCCGGCAAGGCCGTTTCCGGCTGCTGCCCCTCGCCGTAGCGATAGGACGTAACGGCTGCGGACGCCGCCGCGTCGAAGCGGTAGCTGTCGCCGCCGTCCTTGGTCTGAAACACATAGTGCTTGCCGCTTTCGGCATCGTGAAGGGTCAGCTTGCCGGCGCTTTCCTCAAAGGGGCCGTTGATGATCGTGCTGCTGAGATAGGAGAAAGAAAAGGTCGCCCGTTGCTCCGCAGGGAACAGGCGGATCTGCGCATGGTCGACGAAGCCGCCGTGCGGCACTTCGATGGCATAGGTGCGTTCCGCCTGCGCGTCCCGCAGCGTCGGCGGATTTGTCAGCAGGCAGACGACCGCCGCGGCGCTCACAGCCAGCGCGATAAGAATGATCCAGAACGCCGGCTTTTTATAATGCAGCGCCGCCTTGATGCGCTGTTTGATGCCGACCTCGCCGAAGGCCAGCGGGCAGGCCGCCACGCGGCTGCGCGGCAGGCTGCAGTCCAGCAGCGCCTGCGCATAGTCGGCCACCTGCGCGGGATCCAGATCACGCAGGACCTTTTCGTCGCAGGCGGATTCGATATCGCGGCAGAGCAGAATATAGGCGACCCAGATCGCGGGGTTGAACCAGTAGACGCTCAGCAGCAGGAAGCCCAGCGGCTTCCACCAGTGGTCGCGCCGCCGCAGGTGCGCCCGTTCATGCGCGAGGATGCTTGCCTGCTGCGCAGCCGTCAGGCCGGAGGGGAGATAGATGCGCGGACGGAAAACGCCGAAGATGAACGGCGTGCGCAGTTCGTCGCAGAGGAAGACGCCGGGCAGGGTCTCCACGGCTGCGCCGACCTGCCGCCGCAGCCGCAGCGATGTCACGAGCGCGTAAAGCAGCATCGCGGCAACGCCTGCCAGCCAGAGCGCCGCCAGAATTTCAACCGTATGGGAGCCCGCGTTCTGCGCCACGGTCACGCCCGGCGCATAGTGATCACTGAGATACCCGTTGACCGGCGTATCCACCGCAGAAAGGCCGGTGCTGACGGAGAACGATTCGTTTTGCAGGATCGCCTGCGGCAGCGGCTCGGCGCTCGGCACAAGGCTGACCGCGCTTTCAAGCGAAAACGGCAGCAGCAGCCGCAGCGCCACCAGCCCCCAGAGCGCGCAGTGCAGCCATTTCGGCGCTTTTTTCAGCGCCAGGCGCAGCAGCGCAACCGCCAGCACCAGCCAGCTCGCCGTCAGACTCATGTTCACAAGCTTGAGAAACAGCGCGCTCACGTTTCCGCCTCCTCCCGAAAAGCGTCGATCATGCGCTGAAGCTCCTCCGCCTGCGCCGCAGTCAGCTTCTTCTTTGAGGTGAAGGCCGCGAGGAACGCCGGCAGCGAGCCGTGAAAGGTTTCCTCCACAAACTGCTCGCTTTTTGCGGCGTAATATTCCGCGCGGGAGATGCGCGCGGTCACCGTGCCGTTCCGGTTCTCAAACAGCCCCTTTTCACAGAGCTTGCGCAGCACGGTATAGGTGGTCGGCTTTTTCCAGTGCAGTTCTTCGGCGCAGAGCCTGACCAGCGCGCCGGAGGAGATCGGCGCGTTTTCCCAGACAAGGTCCGCGAATTTTGCCTGCACCTCGCCCAATTCGATGGTTGCCATGTTGATCACTCCTTCGTCTTGTTCCATTGTTCCTTATGATCCTTTGTCCCGTTCCGTTTTGGTCTATCCAAAATAAACCACAAGCTAAGTTTATCATGGATAAACCGATTTGTCAAGCGTTTCTTTTCGAGAAAAAACCGCCCTGTCCTCAAAGGAACAAGGCGGTTCTGACGGCTTGTTTTATTCTTCAAACAGCGGGGTGGAGAAATAGCGCTCGGCCGTATCCGGCAGCACGGTGACGACGGTTTTGCCCTCGCCGAGCTTTTTGGCGAGCTTGAGCGCGGCGGCAACGTTCGTGCCGCTGGAAATGCCGACCATCAGCCCTTCCTCACAGGCCAGGCGTTTGGAGGTCTCCAGCGCTTCCTCGTCGCTGACGATATAGATTTCGCTGAAAATATTGGTGTTCAGGATCTCCGGGATGATGCCGTCGCCGATGCCCATCTGCAGGTGCGTGCCGATCGTGCCGCCGGCGAGGATCGCGGCGTTTTCCGGCTCCACGGCCCAGATCTCGATCTCCGGATACTGCGCCTTGAGCACCTCGCCGATGCCAGTGAGCGTGCCGCCCGTGCCGATGCCGGAGCAGAAGCCGTGAATGGGCGTGGCCGCCTGCTCCATAATCTCGAGCGCGGTGTGCTTTTTATGTGCCATGATGTTGTTGCGGTTGGAGAACTGCTGCGGAACGAAGACGGCGGGGTTCTCATCTTCCATGCGCAGCGCCAGCCGCAGGCATTCGTCGATGCATGCGCCGATGTCGCCGCCGTCGTGGACGAGGATGACCTCCGCGCCGTAGTGACGGATCAGCTTGTGCCGCTCTTCGCTGACGGAATCGGGCATGATGATGATCGTGCGGTAGCCCTTCACCGCGCCGACAAGCGCGAGGCCGATGCCCTGGTTGCCGCTGGTCGGCTCCACGATGATGTTCCTGCCCGGCTTGATGCGCCCTTCGCGCTCGGCCGCCTTGATCATGTTGAGAGCCGTGCGGGTCTTGATGGAGCCGCCGACGTTGAGGCCCTCCACCTTTACGAGGATCTCCGCGCTGCCGGGCTCGGGCATATGGTTCAGCCGGACGAGCGGCGTTTTGCCGACGGCTTCCAGAATATTGTTATAGATCATATTGCAAAAGACTCCTTTGTTCTGCGCATGCAGAAAACAACCTTTGTTATTCTATATGCTCGAGGATGCAGGGCTGCGACCCGTCCTCCAGCGCGTTGTCCGCGTCAAGATGCAGATGGCTGCCGGCCGGTTCCCCGGCGAGCGAAAGCAGGTGATTTGAGAGGGAACGCAGCCCCGCCCGGTTCGCGGAGATGATCACGTCGCCGCCTTCCGTGCGGATGCGGATCTGCGCGTTTTCATCCCATTTGAGCTCCATGCAGCGCACCTTCCTTCGTGTGGTCTGAAACGCGTGTTTCTTTATCCTACCGCATTTGCCTGTATTTTTCAAGAGGAAACGATCATTTTTTAAACAATTCTTTTATGATTGACCAGAAACGCATCGAAAAAACGCACAAAACGACCCGGCGGAATATGTGCAGGTTGCCGAAAAACGAGTTCCGCGCAGCCGGTTCGGCGGCTGCATTGCCGGCGGCAGAAATCGAAAAAAGGGCGCCCGGCGCGCTTGCCAAACGCGCCGGTTTCTGCTATTATACTATAGTATTTAGTTTATGACAGGAGGGCGCAGCTTGAAAGAAACAAAAATCTATATCGGTTTAAACGATGCGGAGACAAAGAAGCAGAGGCATGAAACGGAGCGGTACATCGAGATCCTGAAAACAGTTTGCCATAATTATCATGTCGCGTTTTCGTTTTCGGTCGCGCAGGGCGGGTATTTCCATGCCGACGGGCAGTATACGCAGGAGCAGAGCCTGATCCTTTCGCTCATCGACGCGGAAAACGGGACGGTCAACGAGATCGCAAAGGATCTTTGCATGTTTTTTCATCAGGAATCCGTGCTGATCACGGAGGGTGCGGTGCGCGCCTATTTTATCTCGGAGCAGCTGCAGCAGCCGGACTGCGACTGAGCGAAAAAACAAAACGGAACCCGGGCTCGGGTTGCTACGGAAACGACCCGCCGCGGATTGCCCGCGGCGGGTCGTTGTGTGTCCTGTGTTTTCTCGCTGTTCTGTTTTTTCCTCGCTTGTTGATGGGTGCGGGCGCTTTGTTGACGATCAGGCCGCCGGCGGACAGGGGAAGGTGAAATCCGTGTCATACGCGACCTCGATGTGATTCAGCGGCACGCTCGGTCCGTCGCCCAGCGCGGTTTCCGCGCTGCCGATCCGGAGCGTGGTCCGATAATGCCAGCTGCCTTCGAGGATGTTGCCGGTCGCATTGTCGAGCGTGACGCGGATCACGGGCTGCGTAAACACCGCTTCGATCGTCTCTTCGCCGGCAGTCACGGTTGCGCCGAGCTCATTCAGCACGGATCTCATGGAGAAAAGCGGGCCGCAGCCGCGCGCGACCGCGCCGCCGTTGACCGGGTCGGCGTCAATGCCGTCGCGCTGGTCGGCAAGCAGGAGCTCGAGGACGGTCGTCTCCGCACCCTCCCGCACGGAAACGGCGAGCACGTCCTCCTGCAGAAGCGGACCGCTGCCGGGCAGGCTGTCGACTGTGACGCTGTTGTTTTCAAGCGATCTGCGCAGCATCGGCTCCAGCCGCTTCAGAATTGCGCTGACAGCGCCGTCTGCTTTCAGGCTGCCGTCCACATAGGTCGCCTGCATCGTGCAGGGCTGCGCTTTGCCGTTTTCCAGCGCGGCGTTATACTGCGCAACGGCCTGCGCGATGGTTTCCGGATCGCCGTTCATCGTGTCATACGAGCCGGTCAGCCGGATCTCATGCTGCCCGTAGCGGCCGAAGTCCGCCTGCGCGGAAGCGACGGAGGGCAGATCCGCGATCGCGGCGTTCCCGCGCACGGGGCCGAAGAACAGATCGCGCAGGAAGAGCAGCACGCGGGCGAAAAACGGCAGGCCGGCGGCTTGCGGCGACAGGCGGCAGGCGTAGGAAAACGCGCAGGACGCGCCGCTCGCAAGGACCCGCTGATGATAGAAGACGGCGTAGGGCGAATAATCAAAGGAGGAGGCTGCCAGCGTGAGGTCGGTCAGCGCCAGCTCGGAGGCGTTCGTGACGGTGACCGTCACGTTGGCCGTGTCAAACAGGCCGTAGGACGGCTTGTCGAACGTCACCGCCCAGGTCAGGCAGTCGGGCAGCTGCGCGCCGTCCTCCGGCGCGTCTGCCGCGTAGCCGCCGAGCGTGAGCATGCCCGCCGTCAGCAGCAGGCAGAGCAGAAGCGCCAGGGATTTTTTCAGGGTTTTCATCTTTGTTTCCTCTCTTTCTCATAGAATGATATGGATTTGTTGGAATTGGCGAATGCTTTGTTTTGGATCATCGGGCAGGCAAGATCTGGTTGGATCGATGGATGCAGCTTATCGTGCAGGGAACGCTGTTTCGGCGTTCCGCATGCGCCGCAGGCGCATCACTCCCTCCGTCTCGCTTTGCTCGACACCTCCCTCAGAGAGGAAGGCTGTTTTTGCTCCGCCGGTTTCACTATGCATTCCGCCGGCTAATGCGCGGCGTTGGTTTGTTCGCAATGCGCCGGCAAGCATGTATGCTGGCCCTACGGCGCGGCGGGTTGTTCGGTTTGCAATATGGGCTCCCTCTCTGAGGGAGTAGAAATCATGGACGCAAATTATGAAAATGCATCTTTACTTTTTTGTATAGTGCTCAATTTCAGATGCAATATAAGCCTCTGGGTTGTTTTCCCGAACTGCTTCCACGATGGTTTGATATAATTCCTTGTGATGATTCATAAAGGGTTCAACCAGAACAGGTCTTTCTCTTCCTCGAACCGTCACACGCAGCATTTTCATCCAAGGCAGAAAGAATCGCCGCAACTCCAAGCTTGTAATTGAACTGTACTCTACTGGAAACAAGCCCTTTTCTTTTGTCGGCTTTATATCATAATAAAACGAATAAAACCAAAGCTTGTCAGAAATCAAAAGCTTCTTTTTTCTGATACTGTATAATGCGGGCGAAGCAGCAAGGAGCAAAATGGCAACCCCAATGCCGCGGGAGAAATTCGGCTGATGATCCATGAAGACAAATCGATACAGCACAAAACCAATCAGCAGAAAATACAGCAACAGCTGAACACAATAGGCAACCGTACTGTATTTGAATTCTTTGCTCACCTTCTTCTTTTTGTGTTCACGCATTTCAATCCCCCAAAAGCAGTTCGAGCTTTTCGTCAAGATAAACGGATGGATTCATCATTTTTGCCCGTGTGCAAAGCTGCGCAAACAGCGATTTATGATGCGTGATCCTCCAGGATACAGGAATCTCCCAGGGCACGTTTTTTGCTTTGACGCTGATCGACAGCACTCCGGGAGCAGGCAGCGGCTTTGCCTTGATCGACAGGATATCTTCATATTTCACATGGATGGTGCGCACTTCTCTTGCGATCCGGAACGAATGGAACACCACTTCGGCATCTTCAAAAACGACACGGCGCTGATAATACTCCTTGCTGTAATAGATACTGAAAAACAAGACAAAAACGAATCCAATCACGAAATACCTCAAGTTCTGCGCGAGGGACTCGTTTCGCGCGAAGGTTAATAAGACCAAAATCAATGCGATGAAGACGTATGCGCCCAGCCAATTCAACACGATCAAAAGGCGGTTATAATGATAATCCATGGTTCTCCTTTCGTCATACAGGGAGCGGAGAACGTTCCCTACGGTGCGTCGCCGGTAAATTTTCGGTCGACGGCGGGCAGTGTAGGGAACGCTGTTTCAGCGTTCCGCATGCGCCGCAGGCGCATCACTCCCTCCG
>JAFWCS010000403.1 GCA_017534365.1 Clostridia bacterium
ATCGATCCCGCCACCGACGCCGCCATCCGCAGCGCAACGCCGCTGCTCGCCGCCGTTTCCGTCGAACGCATTTTTGTTGAACTGCGCAAGCTGCTGTGCGGCGATCACGCGGCCGACCTGCTGCGGGACTACGCGGACGTGCTTTTTTACCTGCTGCCGGCGCTCGCGCCCATGCGCGGCTGCGCGCAGCATCACGAACGCCACGTCCATGACGTCTGGGATCATACGCGCGCGGTCGTGGCGGCCGTGCCGCCGGACCCGCATCTGCGGCTCGCGGCGCTCCTGCATGACAGCGGCAAGCCCGCCTGCAAAACGACGGACGACGCTGGCGTGGATCATTTCTACGGGCACGCCGTCAAAAGCGCGGAAATCGCGGACGCGATCCTGCGGCAGTATAAGACCTCCAACCGTCTGCGGCAGCAGGTCTGCACGCTCGTGGAGCTGCACGATTTCGTGCCGGACCGGCTCAGCCGCAAAACCTGGCGCAAAAAGATCCATACGCTCGGCGAAGAGACCGTGCGCGATCTCTTCCGGCTGCGGGAAGCGGATCTGCGCGCGCAGAACCCGGCCTTTCTGGCCGAGGGGCTCGCGCAGAACGCCGCCGGTCTGGCGGTCGTGGAAGCGCTGCTCGCGGAGACCCCCGCTTTCGGTCTGCGGGATTTGGCCGTCAACGGCGCGGACCTGGCCGCCCTGGGCATCCCGCCCTCGCCCCGGATGGGCAAAATTCTGGACCGTCTGCTGGATGAAGTGCAGGCGGACACGCTGAAGAACGAAACGGCCGCGCTGCTGGCGCGGGCCGAGGAACTGAATTCCGGAAAGGAGACCCTATGAAGATCGAAACCGTCACAATCGAACAGGCCGCAGAATTCGACGCCTTTGTGCGTTCACATCCGAAGGGCCATATGATGCAGACCTCCGCCTGGGGGCGCGTCAAGAAAGAATGGGATTGGCGCGGCTTTCTCCTGCGGGAGGAGGACGGCGCGATCCGGGGCGTCTGCGCCGTGCTGCTGCGGCAGATCCCGATGACGCCGTTCAAGCTGATGTATGCGCCGCGCGGGCCGGTCTGCGATCTGCATGACGCCGACGCCGTGCGCGCGCTGCTGCTGGCCGTGAAGGAGTACGGCCTGCGCAACAAGGCCTACACGTTGAAAATCGACACCGACACGCTTGTGACGGACGAGGCTTATATCGGGCTCCTCAAGGAGCTCGGCTTCACGTTTAAGCCGCACGGTTCCGGCTTCGACACGATTCAGGCCCGCTATATCTTCCGCCTGGACGTCGGCGGCAAGACCGAAGAAGAGGTCATGGCCGGCTTCCACCCGAAGACCCGCTACAACACCCGTCTGGCAGGGCGCAAGGGTGTCACCGTGGAGATCCGGGGCAAAGAATCCTGCGCGGAATTCCACGATCTGATGCTGGTCACCGGCGCGCGCGACGGTTTCGCCACGCGTGACACCGCGTATTTCGAGCGCATCATGGACGCGTTCGGCGACGACGCGCGCATTTATCTGGCAAAATACGAAGGCAAGACCATCGCCGGCGCGCTGGACGTCCACTGCGGCGACAAGGTCTGGTACGTCTACGGCGCAAGCTCCAACGAGTACCGCAACGTCATGCCGAATTATCTGGTGCAGTGGGAAATGATCCGCTGGGCGATCGCCGAGGGCTGCCGATGGTATGATTTCCGCGGCGGTTATCCGGAGGAAGACAATCCGCTGCACGGCATTTTCAAATTCAAAAAGGGCTTCTGCAACGACTACATGGAGCTCATGGGCGAGGCCGATCTGATCCTGGACAAGGTCGGCTACAAGGCGGTCGGCGCGGCGGAGAAGCTGCGCAAATCCACCCGCGGCCTGCGCGCGAAGATCATCAACCGCAAATAACTCTGACCACTTCTCTCCTCTCATTTGTCCTCCATATAGAAAGACGGCGTTGCCGGTTCCATCCACCGGCAGCGTCGCCTTTCATTTATTCTGCTGAAATAACCCGTATTTTGTTTTGATGCGCTCGAGCTTCCCGATCAGCGGCTTGCCCGCAATCAGAAGCACGGCCGCCATCGTGCCGGCATGGGTCAGATTGAAGGGCAGACCGGCCGCGTAGACCGCCGCCGTTTTTGACCAGGTCAGCTCGTCGCTGTAGATCAGCACCGTGCTCAGATCGACGATGCCGCCATACAGCACGAGGCAAAGCAGGCCGCCGCAGAGCGCGAGCAGGATGCGGTTCTCCCGCAGCGCGCGGATGCGGAAGAGGTAACCGGCCGCCAGCCCGACCGCGCCCATGCCGAGCATCTGGAAGGGCGTCCACTGCCCCTGGCCGAAGATGAAATTGGAGATCAGCATCGCCGCCGCGCCGGTCAGAAAGCCGGTCTGCGGCCCGAGGCAGACCGCCGTCACGACCACGATCGCGCCCAGCGGCTTGACCGACGGGAGCGCATAAAACGCCGCGCGCGAGGCGACCGCCATCGCGATCATCACCGCGAGCACCGCCAGCTCCCGCGCCGAAGGGTAGCGCCGCTCAAACGAAACCGCAAACGGCAGCAGCGCGAAAAGAACGATCAGCGCGGCCGCAAGATAATACCGCGTGCCGCCGCTTCTGAGCTCGAGCAGGATCAGCGCCGCGCCGGAGAGCAGGAAGCCGAGCAGCAGCAGCGCCGTAACCGCGCCGCGCCGGGTTATAGATTTTGCTGACACAGCGCGATCACATCCTTATCTGTCACGCAGTTTTCAAACAGGCGCCGCGACATCCGGTGCGCCGCCGTGGTGTAGAAATAATTATTGCAGAAAAAGTCCGCCGTCGGCTGCATGCAGGCGATCCCGCCGTCAAAGAGCAGCGCGCAGTGATCGGCGTGCGCGGCGCAGAATTCCGCGTCGTGCGAGACCATCAGCACCGTCTTGCCCGCCGCCTTGAGCTGCGCGAGCAGCGCCGCGAAGCGCAGCTTGAACGCGCAGTCCATGCCCTTGGTCGGCTCGTCAAGCAGCAGGAGATCCGGCTCATGCAGCAGAAGCTTCGCGAGCGCCGCACGCTGCTGCTCGCCCCCGCTCAGATCATAGGGGTGCCGCTCCAGCAGCGGTTCGAGCTCCAGCTGTCGGATAACGGCGTCAACCGCTGCGTCCGACGCCGCCTGAAGTTCCTCCCGCACCGTATTCTGCGTGAACAGCAGCGCGGCATTCTGCGGCAGCAGCGCCGTCTTCGCCTGCATGCGCAGACGGCCGCCCGTGGGCTTGCGCAGCCCGGCAAGCAGGTGCAGGAGCGTGGATTTGCCCGCGCCGTTGCCGCCGAGCAGCGCGGTGATCCGCCCGGCAGGCAAGTTGAAATCAAAGCTGCGCAGCACGTCCGCGCCGTCTTTTTCATAGCGGAAGGAGACGTTCTTCAGCGTTGCGGCCGGGGATGTCTCCGGCAAAGCGGGCCGGTCGATGTGTTTGCGCTTGAGCGGCTGCGGCAAAAGCCGTTCCAGCGCGGTCGCGCCTTCCCGCGCGGTCAGCGGCGTTTCCGTCGCGCCGGGCAGCTGCGCAAACACGCGCACGGGCGTGGGCATGGCGGCCTGCACAAAGGGATCCAACCGGCCATAGGCCGCGCCGAGCTGCGCGGGCGGCGCATCCAGCGTCAGCGCCCCCGCCTCCAGCACCAGCACGCGGTCGGCATAGACGATCGCTTCCTCCAGCCGGTGCTCCGAAAGGATCACGGTGACGCCGAGCTCACGGTTGATGCGGGAGAGCGTGGCGAGAAATTCCGTCGCGGCGATGGGATCCATCTGCGCGGTCGGCTCGTCGAGCAGCAGCAGCTGCGGGCGCAGCGCCGTGGCAGAGGCCAGATTCAGCAGCTGCTTCTGCCCGCCGGAGAGCGTCGCCGTGTGCCGGTCGAACCAGCCGTCGATGCCGAAATACTGCGCGATCTCCGCCACGCGCAGGCGGATCTCCGCCGTCGGCAGACCGAGATTTTCCAGCCCGAAAGCCAGCTCGTGCCAGACCTTGTCCGTCACGATGCCGCTCTCGGGATCCTGCATCACAAAGCCGATCTGCTCCGCCGCCGCGCGGCGATCGAGCGTTTCGACCGGCGCGCCGTTCCAGAGGATGCGGCCCTGCCGCTCCCCCGCCGGCGCAAGCACGGGATGCAGCGCGCGCAGCAGCGTCGTTTTTCCGCAGCCGCTCGGTCCGCAGAGCACGAGGAATTCCCCCGCCTGCACCTCGAAGCCGACCTCCCGCAGCGCCTGCACGGCGCCGATAGGATATTGAAAGCTGAAGTTGTCCACGATCAGTTGCCGCATCGCCCTTCGCCGTTCCTTTCGTTTCGTTCCTATTGGAATTGTATCATATCCCGCGCGGGAAGTAAAGAAAAAGATGCTCCCCGCCAACGGCAGGAAGCATCCGTTCCTTCTGTTTTTTTATTCGCCCTTGTTGACCTCGATCTTGCCATAGAGCGAAGCGCCTGCGGAATCCGAGCGCGGTGCTCTCGACGGCGCTGCGGGCTCCTTGCTGCGCTCGCCCTGATAACGGCCGCCGCCGCGATTGCCGCCGCGGTTGCCTCCACGGCCGCCGCGATTGCCGCCGCGTCCGCCGCGATTGTAGCCGCCGTTGGTGGGCTTCACGCCCTCTTCCAGCGTGATCACGACCTTGCGTTCGCCGTCGCTGCCCACGGAGTGAGAGGTCACGCCTTCGATCTCCTGCACCGTGGTGTGGATGATGCGGCGCTCATAGGGATTCATCGGCTCGAGCACGACGTTTCTGCCGTATTTGCGCACCTTCGCGGCATTCTTCCTGGCCAGCGCGCGCAGGGTGTTTTCCCGCTTCTCGCGGTAGTTGCCCACGTTGATGGAAACGCGCTTGTAGCCCTCGTTGGTGCGGTTGATGACCAGACGGGTCAGATACTGGATCGCGTCCAGCGTTTCACCGCGCCGGCCGATCACGGAGCCGTAGTCATCCTCACAGGTGATGGCGAAGCGAACTTCTTCCTCATCCGCCTCCACCGCGATCTGCGCGTCGCTGACGCCCAGGCTCTTGAGGATCGTGTCGATATAAGCCTTTGCGGGGGCAAAGGGATCGTCTTCAATTTCATAAAATGCGCGGACCTTCGCGAGCGATCCGCCGAACAGGCCGAGCAGCTTCGCTTTCGGCTGCTCCAGAACTTCAAATCTGATCTCCGCATCTTCCGGCGCCTGCAGCGCGCGGACGGCATTGGTCTGGGCCTCCACGATGGAAGCGCCGGTGCCGATTGCATCTTTGATCAAAACAGTCACCACCTAATATTACTCTTTGTTCGCTGCGGCGCGCTTGATCACTTCTTCTTTGGAGCG
>JAFWCS010000404.1 GCA_017534365.1 Clostridia bacterium
AACGCGACCACGCGGTTTTCGCGCCCGGAGGTGAAGATCGCCTCCACCAGACGCATCAGACGGCGCTGCTGGTCGTGGGTCACGAGGATCGGCGCTTCGCCGCGCAGGTAAGCAAAGACGTTGCGGTAGTAGGCGCCCCAATCGGCTTTCTGCACCGGCAGCGGATAGGTCTGGATCGTGTCGTCCGTGCGCGGCGCCATGGTCTTTGTGATGCCCGCGCCCGCCACGATCGGCACGGCCTCGCGGTTCTCCCAGTCCGAGACCTTCACGATCCTGCCGCTGCAGTCCCAGCCTTCGATCACAGCGGAACCGTTTTCGCCGAGCATATACCAGAGCGGCAGCTCGATGAAATTGCTCGTGGTGACCTCCACGTAAAAAGAGAGGCCGTCGTCAAAGATCAGCGTGGTGCGGAAGCCGTCGTCGCAGTTTTCGTTCGTCACGTTCGTCAGCTCGGCATAGACCGTGCGCAGCTTGCGCGGCTGCGTCATCATCAGCGCCTGATCGAGCAGATGGATGCCCCAGTCCAGCACCATGCCGCCGCCGTGCTCCGGCTGATTGCGCCAGTTGCCCGGCACGCCGCGGGAGCCCTGCACGCGGGATTCGATGCGAAACACCCTGCCCAGGGTGTTGCTGTCCAGAATCTCCTTCATCGTGAGATAATCCTCATCCCAGCGGCGGTTCTGATGCACGGTGAAGAGCCTGCCGCAGCGGTTGGCCGCCGCGATCATTTCCTCCAGCTCGCCGCTGTTCATCGCCACGGGCTTTTCGCTGATGACGTTTTTGCCCGCCTCCAGCGCCGCGATCGCGATTTCCTTGTGGACGTCGTTCGGCGTGGCCACGGTGACGAGGTCGATGCGCGGATCCGCAAGCAGCGCCTCCCGGCTTTCGAAGGCATGAATACCGTTCTTCTCCGCTTCCTTCGCTCTGGCGGGATCGATATCGTAGACGCCGACCAGCACGGCGACGTCCTGCATCTCCTGCAGCAGCTTCCTTGTGTGCCAGCCGCCCATGCCGCCGTAGCCGATGACGGCGCAGCCGAATTTACCGTTGATCATCTGACTGCCTCCCTGTGGTTCAGTTGACTATCATTATAACGCAGCCGCGTCATTTTGCAAGCGAAAAAACGCAATTTCCCGGAATTATTTTTCCTTTCGCGCGCACCCTTGCTTTTTCGGCGCAAGCATGATACAATAATAAAGAATTCAAAATGATTTGGGAGCGTGATGCAAATGACCCTGAATATCCAGAGCCTGCCCGTGCGGGAAGAAAACTACGCCGAAGCCATGCAGACCGTTGTGGAGCCCGCGCTTGCCGCGCTGCGCAAGGAAGGCACGTTTGAAGGCTTTGACGGCAACAAGATCCATTACGAGGCCTATGTGAAGGCCGATGCAGCCGGCGCGGTCGTCATCTCCCACGGCTTCACCGAAAGCGCGGAAAAATTCCGCGAAATGTCCTATAATTTCCTGCAGATGGGCTTCGCCGTGTTCGCCCTCGATCACCGCGGCCACGGCAGATCCTTCCGCTACAACCCCGACGATCTGCAGACCGTGACGATCCGCAGATTCGAGGATTACGTTGAGGATCTCCACTGCTTCGTCACCTCCGTGGTCAAGCCCGCGACCGACACGCTGCCCCTCTATCTCTATGCGCACTCCATGGGCGGCGCGATCGCGGTGCAATATCTGCAGACCTACCCCGCCACCTTTGACAAGGCCGTGCTTTCCGCGCCGATGATCCAGGCGCAGATGCCGATTCCGCCCGCCGTGACGCTTGCGATGACAAAGGTCTTCGGTCTGATCGGCAAGCAGGACGCCCGCGTCTTCGTCCACAAGGGCTTCGACCCGACCTCCACCTTCGAGGACAGCCACGACACCAGCGAAGCCCGCTACAATTATTACAAGGCCAAGCGGATCGCCGACCCGCTGCTTCAGACCTCCGCCGCCTCCTACCGCTGGGTGGAGGAATCGGTCAAGGTCGTGAAAAAGAATCTGGATCCCGCCCGCTGCGTGCGCATCGCCTGCCCGGTGCTGCTCTGCCAGCCCGCGGAGGATAAGAGCGTGATCAGCGAGAGAGAAAACGATTTCATCGCGCTCGTGCCGAACGGCCGCCTGGTGCAGATCCCCGACAGCCGCCACGAGATCTATCTCTCGATCGACAGCGCGCTGCTGCTCTATCTGCAGACCATCGAATCCTTCCTGAAGGAATAAACAGCATCCATACAGAAAAGATCCGCAGACGGTTTCGCCTGCGGATCTGTTTTTTTATTCGTTCCGGCCGTCTGCAAATCAGAAGAAGCTCAGCTGTGTGCTTTTCGGCAGGTCGGCAAAGGCGCCGCTGGCCTCAAGATCCGCCATAATGGTCTTGGAGGCGCCGGAGCGCTGCTGCACGTCCTCAATCGAGAGGAATTCGCCGTTGCCGTCGTTGCGGGCGTCCTCCAGCCCCTGCGCCGCCGCGCCGCCACAGCCGGCCAGCGCCGAGAACGGCAGACGGATCTTTCCGTTTTCCACAACGTAGCGGTTCGCGAACGATTTATAAATATCGATCGGCAGCACCTCCACGCCGCGCGCCATCATCTCATTGATGACCTGCAGGGAGGTGTAGGTGCCTTCTTCCTTGGCGGTGGCCTGCTTGGCCTTGATCTTCTCGTCGAGCTCCTTCATTTTGGCCTTGACCGCTTCCCTGCCCTTGAGCACGGTGACGGTGTCGATATCCTCTCCGCGCACGGTCATATAGGTCGCGTAATACTCAACGGGGAACTCGAGCTTATACCACGCCAGGCGCAGGGCGGCGATGCAGTAAGCCGCGGCGTGCGCCTTGGGGAACATGTATTTGATCTTCATGCAGGAATCCAGATACCACTGCGGCACGCCGTTATCGAGCATCGCCTGCTTATGCTCGTCCGTCAGGAGCTTGGTCGCCTTGCCCTTGCGGACGATCTCCATAATCTTGAAGGCCATGCCGCTCTCGACGCCCTTGTGGATCAGATAGACCATGATGCTGTCACGCGTGCCGATCACTTCGGAGATCGAGCAGACGCCCTGCTTGATCAGATCCTGCGCGTTGCCCAGCCACACATCCGTGCCGTGAGACAGGCCGGAGATCTGCAGCATGTCGGAGAAATTCTTCGGCTGCGCGTCCAGCAGCATCTGGCGCACGAAGGGCGTGCCCAGCTCCGGCAGAGAGAGCGTGCCGGTCTCGCAGTCGATATCCTCCGCTGTGACGCCCAGCGCTTCGGGCGAGGTCAGCAGGGAATAGATGCGCGGATCACACACGTCCGCATCCATGACCGAGGTGTGCGTCATATCCTCCAGATGCTTATAGAGCGTCGGCACATCGTGGCCGAGATTGTCGAGCTTGAGGATCGTGTCGTGGAGAGAATGGAAATCGAAATGCGTCGTGCGGTGAACGGAATCCGCGTCGTCCGCCGGGTGCTGGATCGGCGTGAAATCCTCGGCGTCCATATCGCTCGGCACGACCACCATGCCGCCCGGATGCTGGCCGGTGGTGCGCTTGACGCCGACGCAGCCGGCCACCAGACGGTCGACCTCGGCGGCGGAGAGCGTCAGTCCCTTTTCCTCCATCCATTTTTTCACGAAGCCGTAGGCGATCTTGTCGGCCAGCGTGCCGATCGTGCCGGCCTTGAAGACGTGCTCCTTGCCGAAGAGCTCTTCGGTGTAGCGATGGGCATAGAACTGATATTCGCCGGAGAAATTCAGGTCGATATCCGGCGACTTGTCGCCGTGGAAGCCCAGGAAGGTCTCAAACGGGATATCGTGGCCGTCGCGATGCATCGGCTTGCCGCAGATCGGGCAGGCCTTCGGCGGCATATCGAAACCGGAGCCGTATTCGCCGTTGAGGAAAAACTCACTGTGCTTGCAATCGGTGCAAAGATAATGCGGCACCAGCGGATTGACCTCGGAAATGCCCGCCGCAAACGCAACGAACGAGGAGCCGACGGAACCTCGGGAGCCGACGTAATAGCCGTGCGCCATGGAATCCCAGACCAGCTTCTGCGCGATGATATACAGCACGGCAAAGCCGTTTTTGATGATGGAGGTCAGCTCCTTCTCGAGCCGCTTCTCCACATACTCCGGGATCGGATCGCCGTAGTATTCCCGGATCCGCTCGTAGCAGATGCGGCGCAGATCCTCATCCGCGCCCGGGATCTTCGGGGGATAGGTGCCGTCCGGGATCGGCTGGATCACTTCGCAGAGATCGGCGATCTTGTTCGGATTCTCCACGACGACCTCATGCGCGGTCTCTTCGCCGGGATACGAAAGCTCCTCGAGCATCTGCGACGTGCTCTTGAAATAGAGCGGCGCCTGATCGGCGGCGTCCGAAAAGCCCTGACCGGTCATCAGGATCTCGCGGAACACCTTGTCGCTTTCGTTGAGAAAATGCACGTCGCCCGTGGCG
>JAFWCS010000405.1 GCA_017534365.1 Clostridia bacterium
CCCCAATCCCCAATCCCCAATCCCTATTAATTTTAAGTCCGCCCTCCCGCTTTCTTGAAGAGATTCCGGAATCGCTCGTCCATGCAAGCGGCGAATCCATGGCAAGACCGGGCAATGCGTTTGCGTCCTCCTTTGCGGCAGGGATCCCGCAGCCGAAGCGTTCGCAGCCTGTTTCCCGCGGCTTCACGCCCGGCGCGTCGACGCCGATTCAACGCAACACAGTCGTTTTCCACGTCGGCGACACGGTACGGCACAAAGCCTATGGCGAGGGTGTGATCCTCAGCGCAAAGCCGATGGGCAACGATACGCTGCTGGAGATCGCGTTCACCAACGCCGGCACGAAAAAAATCATGGCAAACTACGCGAAAGTGGAAATCGTATCATAAAAAATACTGACCACCAATGGAGCCAATGCGCTCCATTGGTGGTTTTCTCAACATATAATCCGGACTTGCTCATATATTTATACCAAAAGATCGGAGGTTGAAATCATGCGAAAGTCCGGACATCACTACAAAGTATATAATGGAAAAGCTGTGCGCGAGACGCTGCGGAAAGCAAAATTCTATGCGCTTGCGCTGCCATGGATGGCGGGCCTGCTTTGCGGCGCCTGTGCGTTCAGCCGGTTTACGGCGCCGCAATCCGGCGCATTAGCAGGCGTTGCGGCGCATGTAATCGCGGCGCACGCAAGCGGGTGGCTGCAAATCTTTAAAAATGCGCTGATGATGCACGGGAGCGCTCTGCTGATGACGGTGTTTCTCGGCTTTTCGCTGATCGGCTGCCCGCTGCTGCTGCTGGTCCCGTTTTTTCACGGCGTCGGTCTGGGGCTCGTCAGCGGCTATTTTTATGCCGTTTACAAGCTGGCCGGGATCGGCTATTGCCTGGCCGTGCTTTATCCGTCGGCGCTGGTTGCGGCGGCGGCGCTGCTGTTTTCGAGCCGTGACAGCTGGATGTATTCCAGAAACGCATATGAAAAAGCGATCCGCGGCAGGGGAGAACTCATGCAGGATGAAACGAAGGTGTTTCTCGTTCGGCAGGCGATGTATCTTTTGCTTTGCGCTATATCCGCAGGCGTGGAAGCGGTGTTCAGCGCGTTATTCGCCCGTCTTTTTCGGCTTTGACGGCGTATTCAGTGGGTTCGCGTCCACTGCGGCGCGCAGCTGCTCATCGTAAACGTGGGTATAAATCTCGGTCGTTGACAGATTCTCGTGCCCGAGGATCTCTTTGAGCTGCAGGGGATCCACGTGACCGTATTGATACATCAGCGTAGCGGCTGTGTGACGCAGCTTGTGAACGGAATATCCCTGACCGGCCAGCCCGGATTTTTCGAGATATTTTTCAACGATCATCTGCACGCTGCGCCGGCTGATGCGTTTGCGCTGATTGGAAACGAACAGCGCATCCCGGTCAATCAGCTGATCCGCAGGCCGTTCCTTCAGATACGCGGTCAGCGCTTCCTGACAGGCATTGTTCAGATAGATCGTTCTTTCTTTGTTGCCTTTGCCGGTCACGCGCAGGGTGTCGTCGCCGTGAAGATCCGAAAGATTGATGCCGACAAGCTCGGAAAGACGCATGCCGCAGTTGAGGAACAACGTCAGGATGCAATAATCTCGCGCTTTGTTTTTCCCTTCGACAGCTGACAATAATTGTCTGCTCTGGTCAAGCGTCAGGTATTTCGGCAGGGCACGCTTCGTGCCCGGAGATTCGAGCCTCAGCAGGGGAGAGTCTTTAATCACGCCGTGCGATTTCAGATATTTATAAAAACGTCGAATCGAAACGACTTTTCGCGCGCGCGCAGTATTATCATTCTTTAACTGATTCTTGCAGAAAGCAATAAACGCATAGCCGTCGCTGAGCGTGGCTTTCAGAATCCGCTCAGCAGGTAGATCAGCTACCGGGATCGAATGGAACGGCGTGTCCTTCGGAACCAGGCCGTCATGCAGCTTAAGAAACCGAAAGAAGGAGCGCAGGTCCGAAGCGTATTCCAGCACGGTCAGTTCGGATTTGCCGCGCACGCCGGATAAATAATGAAAGTAATCAATGGAAAGCGCCGGCATCGTCGCCAGTTCTTCATATCGCATTGCAGATGCCTCCGATCATGGATCATAGGATTTGAAAACAGACATTCTTGAACGAGAGGGGGTCCGTAAACCCATTCTAACACAACCCGCAAAAAAAATCAATATAATTTCACAAAATAAAAGTTTTGCGCATGTTAGGGGAGATAGAATATAAACCATCCAAGGTGACACGCATTCATTGATTCGGTTTCTTCTTATTATTATACCTTATACTATTGTACGAATGGTCTGTCTTTGCTTTTTCTTTTAATGGCAGGATCCCGCCGATATCCGTGAGCGGTCCGTTGTTCAGATTGATGCTTCGGATCTGATGCTTCTTTAGAAACGCCAGGATCTTCTCTGCGTCGCTGCCGTTATCGACTGTAAGCACCTTACATGGCAATTTCCGTTCCAAAATCATTCGCGCTATGTTCAAGTTCATTTCGTCATCATCGACGACCAAAATCTTTTTCTGCCGCATAACCATTCCTCCCAAAATTTTATCA
>JAFWCS010000406.1 GCA_017534365.1 Clostridia bacterium
TCATCCGCTGATCCAGCACAAACTGTCGATCCTGCGCGATGAAAAAACGGCGTCCAAGGAGTTTCGTGAGCTGGTCAGCGAGATCGCGACGCTGATCTGCTACGAGGCGACGCGCGATCTGCCGCTGTACGAGGTCGAAACAAAAACGCCTGTCGCCGTGGCGAAGACGAAGATCATCGACGGCAAGAAGCTGGCGTTCGTGCCGATCCTGCGCGCAGGTCTCGGCATGGTGGACGGCGTGCTTGCGCTCGTTCCGTCCGCGCGCGTGGGCCACATCGGTCTGTACAGAGATCCGAAGACCCTCATGCCCGTTGAGTACTATTGCAAGCTGCCCGCCGATATCAGCGAGCGTGAAGTGATCGTGCTGGATCCGATGCTTGCCACCGGCGGCTCTGCCATCGACGCGATCTCACAGATCAAGAAACGCGGCCCGAAGCTGATCAAATTCATGGGCATTATCGCCGCGCCGGAAGGCCTTGAAGCGCTGCAGAAAGCGCATCCGGACGTGGAGATCTACGTCGCCGCGCTGGACGATCATCTGAACGATCACGGCTATATCGTGCCCGGCCTCGGCGATGCCGGCGACCGCATTTTCGGAACGAAATAATAAATCGGGCGGCCTCATATGGCCGCCTGTGATCTTTTCGGGGAGTGAAAAAGAATGAAAAAGACAGTTTCCATCCTCTTATCCCTTTTACTTTGCCTGCTTTCGCTCCTGCCTGTCGCCGCAGCGGACGGCACAGAAGAACCAGCGAACGGTACATTCCGTATGCTCAACTACAACATTGCCGGCCTGCCTTCGCTGAATCCGACCGCCGGAAAAACCGATCTGCAGCGCAGACTCGGGCAGGCAGTTGCCGCGGATGACTATGATCTGATCGCGGTGCAGGAGGATTTCGGCTATGACAGCGCGTTTTCCGGCGCGCTCAACACGACGTATCGCACCTACGGCCCGCAGAGCGTCGTTACAGGCGACGGGCTGAATCTGTTTTCAAAGACGCCGATTTATAACGTTGCCCGTGAAGGCTGGGAAATGAAAGGCGGCATGCTTTGGGAGGGCGATATCGTTTCGCAGAAGGGCTTCCTTTACGCCGCCGTTGAGATCGCCGACGGCGTCTTTATCGACGTTTACGATCTGCATGCCGATGCGTTCGGCGGGGCGGAGTCCATTGCCGCGCGCGCGTCCAACTTCCGGCAGCTGCAGCGGTTCATAGAAGCGCATTCAGAAAACCGCGCTGTGATCATCACCGGCGATTTCAATTCTTCCTTCCATTTCTTCGGCGGCGAAGGCGAGGATCTTTACGAAATCTTTATTCATCAGCTTGGCATGAAGGACGTCTGGAACGAGGTCGTCAACAACGGCAGTTACACCGATTATTCCGGATTCAGCGGCGATTACTGGGGGCACTGGGACAGCGTGGAGCATATCCTGTATCGCAGCGGAGAAACGGTCACGCTAACTGCGCTTTCACATGCTTTTATCAGCTATCGCGATGCCGACGGCGCGGATTTCTCGGATCATGCCGCAGCCGCTGCGGAGTTTGCCTACACGGTCAGCGGCGACTCCAGGCCGTCTGCCTGCAAGCCAGCCGCGCGCGCCCTTCCGTCGATCCTGCGCACGGCGCGGATCGTGTATGAAGACCTAAGTTATGTGTTTTCTCACTTTGACGAGGTGATCACGATGCTCAAGTACGCGAACGATATGCTGTATTTATATGAGCATTATTTGAGGTAGCTCCCGTATCATACAACCGGAAAGTAGGGATCCCGAACTGCAATCGCAGTCCGGGATCCATTTTATTCCTGGAAAAATGCTGCTTCCAGCATCGCGCAAAGGGCGTGATAGACCGGCAGCGTCAGCTCCTGCACGGGCGCGGGCGCGTCGGCCGGCAGCCGGATCGCAGCGTCAGAAAATGCCGAAAGCTGCCCGCCGGCGGCGCCGGTCATGCTGATCACCCGGATACCGGCGGCTTTTGCCGTTTTCGCCGCATTGACCACGTTCAACGAATTTCCCGAGGTGGAGAGCGCGATCAGCA
>JAFWCS010000407.1 GCA_017534365.1 Clostridia bacterium
AATTCACTTATGAGATCGTTGAGTCCGTCGCTGTTCTTTCCGAAAATCCCAAGGGATGGACCAAAGAGCTGAATCTGATCAGCTGGAACGGCCGCGAGCCGAAATACGATATCCGCGAATGGGCGCCCGAACATGAAAAAATGGGAAAAGGCGTTACATTGAGCAAGGATGAGATGGCGGCGCTGAAAGACGCTGTGAAGGACCTTTAATCAACCCGAGCATCGCAGCCTGTAACGGCAGACTGCGGTGCTTTTTCCTTTCAGATCGGAAGAATGATATGATGAATACCCAACCAGTCAAAGCAATTATCGTCGGCGGCGGCCACCGCAGTCTGACCTATGCCGCCCTCGCAGAGCAATCGCCCGAGCTGCTGCAGATCGTGGGCGTCGCGGAACCGGATCCGGGCCGCAGACAAATGATCGCAGAGCGTTTTTCCATTCCGGAAGCGCACTGTTATGAAACGGCGGCGCTTCTTGCCGAGGCGCCGAAATTTGCCGACGCCGTCATCAACGGAACGATGGACCACATTCATGTGGAGACCGCTGTGCCGCTGCTGCGCGCCGGTTATGACATGCTGCTCGAGAAACCGTTCGCCGTCAACGAAGCGCAGGCAAGGCTGCTTGTGAAAACCGCGAAGGACTGCGGACGGCGCGTCATGACCTGCTTCGTGCTGCGTTACGCGCCGTTTTACCGCAAGATCAAGGAGCTGATCCTGAACGGCGCCGTCGGCGAGATCCTCAGCATCCAGACAAACGAATACGTCAGCTACCATCACATGTCCACCAGCCACGTTCGCGGCAAATGGCGCAATTCCGAGCAATGTCACAGCTCGATGCTGCTGGCCAAATGCTGCCACGACGTGGATCTGATGATGTGGCTCATGGCGGAAACGCAGCCGGTGCTCGTTTCCAGCTTCGGCTGCAATCAGCAGTTCCGGCCCGACCATGCGCCGAGGAACGCCGGCACACGCTGCATCGTTGACTGCCCGCTGGTCGACACCTGCCTCTACTCCGCCAAGCGGCTGTATCTCGATCATCCCGACCGGTGGAGCTGGTATGTCTGGGACGCGCTGGAGCATCTGCCCAATCCGACGCTGGAGGACAAGGCGGAATTGCTGAAAACCAGCCCCTATGGCGTCTGCGCGTATAAAAGCGACAACAACGTCGTGGATCACCAGACCGTCAGCGTCTCCTTTGCCAGCGGCGCGACCGGCGTGCACTGCATGATCGGCGGGGCAAGCGCCGGCAAACGCACCATTCACATCACGGGCACCAAAGGCGAAATCGACGGCGAATTCGAGGCGGGGCGGCTGACCCTTTCCGAGATCGATCCGTCCCCCGGCTGCGAGCATCGCGACACGGTGTTTGATCTGCGGGTCGAAAACGACACGCACGGCGGCGGTGATCTGGATCTGACGCGCGATTTCCTGGCCTGCGTGCGCGGAGAAACGCCGTCCGTCTCCTGCACGGATATTCAGGATTCCCTGGCCGGTCATCTGGTCGTCTTCCTTGCGGATCGCTCGATGGAATGCGGCGGCGTGCCGCAGCCGGTGATCCTGTGACTCCCTATACAATATAATAATAGACGCAATAACGCTCCCCGGAGAAGTCCATTCGATCCGGGGAGCGTATGCTATTATATTTAAAAAGACGTTAGGCGCGCTGCAGCATCGGCAGCAGATAAGCGAAGCCGTCGTAGCTGCTCGCGTCGGTCGGGATCGACCCGGCCGCGATCGTTTCCGTGTTATAGATCGTGATCTGCTGCGACTGATAGATCGGACATTCAAAAGCCAGCTCCGCCGCATGATCGAGCAGCTCCGCAGCATTGGCGCTGCGATCCCCGCTGCCGACGCCGGTATGCAGGGAAACCGCCATGGAATCCAGGGACGCATCGGAGATCCCGGTCAGATTTCGCTGGCCGTCGCTGTGGTATTCTTCATATTTATCGCAAGTCGCGCCATCCGGCACCTCATTGATCCAGAGATCGATCATGCCGCTGCGCGCAGCCTGCTGCAAGCCGTCGGCCGGCAGCGAGAGGATCGAGAGCGTGATCCCCTTTGCTTTCAGGATCGCGGCCAGCGCTTCCAGCAGGGCGGCGTCCTCCTGCCGATCCGACCGATACGCGGCCTTCAGCGCGGTGACGGACTTCTCGGCCAGCATCTGATAGGCGGAAAACGCGCTTTCTTTATAAAATGCTTCCGTCACGTCGCTCGGATACTCCGCAAATCGAATGCTCAGCGGACGATACGGCGTGGTATAATAGGCGCCGTAGCGGGCCTGGAGCGTTTCGGTCAGATTGCACACGCCGCAAACCGCGCGCCGCAGGGAGCCGTCGACCGTGCGCGTATTCAGATACAGCGCAATATAAGCCGGCGTATGATTGACCGCATACGTCACAGGCTGGTTCGCAAGCCGGTTGACGGTATCCGCCGCCGCTTCCACGGTGACAACGTCCAGCTTGCCGCTCGCAACGCCGCCCACGGGTTCGATGCCCGCGCCCTGATAATCCACAAACTGCAGGGAGGAAAAAGCGGGCTTCCCGTCGGAATAATACTCATTCGCATTCATCGTTACGCGGTTGCCTTCATATTCGGAGAGGAAATACGGGCCGGTGCCGACGCCGAACGACTTCATGTCATGCACGGCTTTCGCTTCGCCCTTGACGTAATTGACCGCGTAGAACTTCTCGCTGACCAGCAGCGCGTTCAGCTGCGAGATCGCGTTGATGCTGCGGGAATTGAACAGCACGGTGCAGGTGTAATCGTTGACCTTGCGAATGCCGCTGATCTCCGTCACCTTTGCGCCGCCGGCATAGCTGCGCTGAAGATACTCCTTCGTCAGCTTCTGACGATACCATTCGGCGGGATCATAATCCTTCGGATGCGCCTCGGCCTCCGCCTGCGCCACCGCCTGCAGGATCGCTTTGTCATCCTTCGCCGCCTTGAGCGCCTGCCCGTGGCCGGACGATTCCATCCACGCCTTCCAGGTGCCGCCGTAGGGCGAGGGCGCGTCGATGCCGCCGAACAGGCCGCCAAGCGCAGTTTCTGAAAGATAAGCGATCAGATCCGCCTTTTCAATGGTCTGGGCGGTGTAGTTCTTGCTCACCTGATCCGCAATCTCCGAGAGCTTCGCCGCATAGTCGGGATCATTGTAATAATACGCTTTCAGGCCCTCGATGTCGTTGCGGTAGAAGTCGCTGTAAACGCCGTCATAGCTCGCGTCGGAAATAAAATAATAGAAAAATATCACGTCCTGGATCGTGACGGGATCGCCGTTGGAAAACCGCAGGTCATCCCGGATGGTGACCGTGTATTTCACCTTGGAATCGCCGACGTATTCATAGCTGATGCCGCCGCAGTCATTGATCAGCCGGTTGTCTGCGCCGCGGCGCTGAATGGAACGATAGGTCTGCGCAACCACGGCGCGATCACCCGGCGACTGCGCATAAAACGGGTGAAATTCACAGGTGATCGTTCCGACCCCGACCTTCAGCGAGGAGGCTCCGCTGCCCGGGCGCACGCTCTGGCAGCCGGACAACGCGATCAGACAGGCGATCAGCAGCAGCGCGGCTGCGGTCCGAATCCGTTTCATAAACCGTTCTCCCGTCATGCTGATTTCACGACCGTGATGCCGACCACGTGCGGATTCAGCCCTTCATACCAGAACAGGTAGCAGTCCAGATCAATCTGATCGCCGACCTGCAGGCCTTTCACGGTCTGGTAGACCTCGGAATCCGCGCCGCAGAGATCGGTCTCCACGGTGAAGGAATACGCTCTGCCGTTGATGATGGCGTTAAAATACAGATCGTCCCCTTCTTTGCCGGTGCCGT
>JAFWCS010000047.1 GCA_017534365.1 Clostridia bacterium
GCGCGTTTGACCATAGAAAAAACAAAAAAATTCTGAATCCATCTTGTCAACACGGCGGTTTTCATATACAATAATACTATTATTATGATTCTGCGGCCTGCGCCGCGATTTGAAACGGAGCATTCATGTTGAAAACAAACCCGATGACGTCCGCCCGCGCGGCGGAAACGCTCTTTCATAGTTCGTCCGGCCTCTCGCTGGGCCTGAGCATGTGCATCTGTCTTGGACTGCATGCGCCGGTCTGGGGGCTGCTGCTCGGCGCGGGCTTTGCGCTGGCCGGGATCGCGGAAGAAAAGAGCCGCCGGCTGCCGGTCTATCTCACCTTTTCCGTGCTTTATTATACGCTCACAAGCCGGGGCATGCGTACCGCGCAGCTTGCGCTGCTGATCGCGGCCGCGCTGCTGTTTGTTTCAAGCTTCTTTTTGCAGAAGCTCCTGCCGCTGCTGCGCGCCCCGGTGATGACCGGGCTGCTTTTTGCGACGGTGCTGACCGTGACGGTGATCCAGACCAACGTCTACTTCGGCATCGGCGCCTCCGGCGCTTCCGTCATGGAAATGCTGCGCACCTACCGCTCGCTCGGCTTCCATCCGAACTGGCGCGGGATCCTGTACGGCACGATCGTCATGGTCGTGATGATCACGGTGCCCCGCAAATTCAAGCGCTTCGGCAAGGCCTTCAGCGCTGCGCTCCTCGGCCTTGTGATCGTTTTTCTGCTCAACCTCTGGCTGATCCCGGACGGTCTGCCGCGCGTGGTCGCGGAGATCGGCGTCCAGAGCCGGCCGCTCTCCGCCGCGTGGCGGGACTTTGCTGAATCCGCTTTGCCTCTGCGGCCGCAGCATGCTGTATTGTGCGGCGTCGCGCTCTGGATCTCGCAGCTGCTCTCTGCCGCCGCCCTGCCGGAGCGGCAGACTCAGGCAGCAAAAGCCGCTGCGCCGGTCAGCGCCCTGACTACGCCGGGTCTGCTCTTCCTGCCGCCCGTCGCGCCCCTGCGGCGCAGCCGCGTGATCGCGGCGCTGCTCCTTCTGGCGCTCGCCTGCGTAAGCGCGTTCACGGGCTACGGCGTCTTTGGCCGGCTCCCGGCTGCCGCATGCGGCGTGCTGCTGATCGTCGGCGCGTGGCAGAGCGTGGCGTGGGGCAAGCTCAAGGAAGCGCTGCAGTCACGCGAAGCCGCGCCGGGCTTCATCCTCGTTGTGCTGCTCACGCTGCTGCACAGCATCGCTTTCGGCTGCATCCTCGCCGCCGTTCTTTCCGTTGTCAATTACATCCTCTCCTTAAAACGCCGAAAGGAAGTCTGATATGGAATTGCTCAAGCTCTATTGGCTGCCGGATCAGCCGCTTTATGACCCGCCTTTGCCGGCTGGATACAGCATTGCGCCGTTCGATCCGCAGACGGATATCGCCGCATGGTGCGCCTGCCTGCGCGGCGGCGCGCTGATCGACGACTGCGCCACGGACGCGGACGCATACGCGCGCGATATTCTGGCCATCCCGGATCTGGATCCCGCGAACGACATTCTGTTCCTCGACCGCAACGGCGAACACATCGGCACCGTGACCGCTTTCGTTTATACCGACACAAACATCGGCGACGTGCATATGGTCGGCCTGCGTGAAGAGGATCGCGGGCGCGGACTTTCAAAATATCTGATCGCCGCCGCGCAGAAGAAGCTGCAATCGCGCGGGGTGCGCTTCGTTTCGCTGACCACCGGCGAATCCCGCCCGGCGGCGCTGCGGGCCTATCTGCGCGCGGGCTTCCTGCCCGTGGAATACGACTACCGCATGCAAACCCGCTGGGAGGCGGTGCTGCGGCAGTTCGGGATCGACAGCATCCAAATGCTCTATGAGGACGGCACGCCGTATAAAACGATTTATAAAGACAAAACCGACCCGAAGGTGCGCTTCGGCGTGCTCGGCGCGGGCCGCGGCCTGACGATCATGGAATACTGCCGCGCCGGCGACAACGCGGAGCTTGTGGCAGTCTGCGACTGCGACCCCGCCTGCCTGGCAACCGCGCGGGAACGCTTCGGCGACGGCGTTGCGTATTACAGCGATTTTGACGAATTCCTGCGGCACGACATGGATCTGGTCGTGCTGGCAAACTTTGCTAACGCCCACGCGCCCTTTGCCGTGCGCGCGCTGGAAGCGGGCAAAAACGTCTTCAGCGAGCTGCTGCCCGTGCAGACCATGCAGGAGGCCGTGGAGCTGGTCGAGGCCGTCGAACGCAGCGGCAAGCTCTATCTTTACGGCGAAAACTGCTGCTTCATGCCCGCCGTGCGCGCCATGCGCAAGCAGTTCCGCAGCGGCTGGATGGGCGCGTTCCAATACGGCGAGGGCGAATATATGCACAACTGCGAGACTGACTGGCATCATCACAGCCATTCCGATCCGAATCACTGGCGCAACACGATGACCGCCTTTTACTATTGCACCCACTCCATCGGTCCGCTGATCCACATCGCCGGTCTGCGGCCGGTCAGCGTGGTCGGCTTCGAAGCGCCGTTCAATCAAAAAA
>JAFWCS010000408.1 GCA_017534365.1 Clostridia bacterium
GTCACGCAGTGACTGATGAGGTGGAAGGCCTGCGGTTTTCGCTTCATTTCCCAGCGCGATGGAACGCCGCGTTCCGCGTGGTCGGCACGGATGTATCCGTGCCCTACACACACCGGCGGCAACAGTAGGGGCGATCATTGATCGCCCGCAGGTTGGCCTGCAATCCTACGGCGACACGCCGTAGGGGCGATTATCAACCGCCGGCCGATGGACCGGCAATTAACCGGCGACGCACCGTAGGGCAAGCATACATGCTTGCCGACGCGACGTACCGCCGCGCGTTTGCCGGCGGAATGCACAGCGGAACCGGCGGTGAAAAACAGCCTCCCTTTTTGAGGGAAGTGTCGAGCACAGCGGGACGGATGGAGTGATGCGCCTGCGGCGCATGCGGAACGCTGAAACAGCGTTTCCTACACTGCCCGTCGAAGGCTCCCTGCTTGATTCCACCTTTACCCGCCCCACGCCGGCAATACCGCAGAAGCAACGACCGATCCGGCAGGGGTGACCTGATGAATCGCCCGCGCCGTCGTTTCGCGTTACCCCCACGACAAGCAGGTGGAAAATGCCGACCGTTTTTTCATGAAAATGCGGGAGCAGAATCAAAAGGAAGCGGCAGACAGCAGCCGTGCAGGCGCACGCCGCCGAAATAGTTAAATTTTTTTATTTTTTTTCTAATTTTCTATTGAAAGTGTATATAGAAATAGCATATTATAATACTGGAATAGTTTTTTGGTTTCTTCAGCGAAAACCTGAATGGAGGAATGAAAAATGAAAAAAACATCAACCGTATGCAAGCACCTGCTTGCGCTGCTTCTGGCAGTGATGATGGTGGTCTCCGTGGCGATCCCTGCCTTTGCGGAGTCGCTCGGCGGCGTGATCGTGCAGCTTTCCGGCGGCGATCAGCAGCGCCACACGGTTGGAAACTATCAGTCTGCTTATGCCGGCTCGGGCTATCGTTATGGAATGGCAGCCTATGCCGTGCCGATGGACGGCAGCAACGGCAACCCGGATCTCTGCGTGCCCGGTCTGAGCAGTGTGGACAAGATGGTCCCGCAGGGCCTGACTTACTGGCCCGAAAAGGGCTGGGTGCTGATCTCATCCTATGAGCCGGATGATCAGGCTGCGAGCGTGGTTTACGCGCTGGAATTCAGCACCGGCCACCTGGTCGCGCAGTTCAATCTGCAGAACGCAAGCGGCGGCTGGATTTATGAGCACGTCAGCGGCATTGCCGCCTCCGGCAACAACCTGTATATTGCCGACGCCGGCTCCAAAATCGCCTATATCCCGCTCTCCGAGCTGGATGTGGCGGTCGGGACGGTCAAGACCGTGCGCTATGCGGGCACAGTCAACCTCAACGGCGAGCTGAACAATGCGAACACCTCCTACGCCTCCTGGGGCGATGGGATCCTCTGGACCGGCAACTTCTATATTTCGGACAACAGCTCCTACAATACGATGGCGAACGCCGCCTCCGGCACGATGATGCTCGGCTATGACCTGAGCGGCTGTAGCTCCTCCGCAGCGGAGTGGGCGGCGCTGCAGGCGCTGGTCGGCAATCCTTCCTACTGCATTCCGCTGGATGCCTATGGCATTGATCGCGTGCAGTGCGCGACGGTGAAGAACGGATTCTGCTACGTCGGCACCTCCTACGGCCGCACGAATGACAGCACGATGTACATTTTCAATGTCAATCTCGGCTCCACAATTGGCAATATTACGGTCAACAATCACACAAAACCTGCTATTTCTTTGACTCAAAAGCGCGCTTACAGCCATCTGCCAATGACCGAGGGCCTGATGGTCTTCAACGGCTATCTCTGGAACATCTTTGAATCCGCCGCATGGCTCTATAACGGCAAGGAAAGCAGCGTCTCCAAGAACCCGACGGACGTGCTCTGGCGGTTTGATATCTCCACACTGCTCGGCATCGACCGCGAAACCGACGCGGCCGAGGCGACCGGTCAGGCGCTTTACAAAGCGCCGAGTGTGACGATGGGCGATCTGTCGTTCATCGTGCCGGAGGTCATTTATCTGACGCCGACAACCGCAGATTCCTCCACCTTCCAGTATTACGCGAACAATACTGCCACCGGCGCGGTGGTTGCAAATTACGAAACGTCGGGCAAAATATATTACAACTATTCCGGCGCAAGCACAGCGACGCTCTCCTATCAGTTCTATAATGAAAACCTTACAAAGGCGCTGTCCGGTGGCTCCGTAACGCTTTCAAGCACAACGATCTCGAGCGGCAACACAGGCGTTACGATCAACGGCGGCAGCTCGCCGTCTGTCAGCGGCGGCGGAAGCAGCTATATTCAGTGGGCACTTTCTTATACGGATTCAAAGGACGGGAAAGCAAAGAAAGCCTACGCATACACATATGTCTACGACGATGGAATCAGCACGCATAATAATGTTGTTGCAGACCAGGTATTTCAGCTTGTGACAGCAAGCAAAAAAAAGAACAGAGAGATTCTGAACTGGGCAATCTGGATCTCAGGAATCAATGGGATCACATCATACGCAGGCGATCGCGCTGATAAATATGTCAATTGCAGATATGCCTATCCCCCTTTGACAATAAGTTCCGTTAATCTGAAAAGCGGCAGCTCAACCGATCCGTCAAACAGTGATACGATTGATGGATGCTATGTTGAAGCAGCGGGAAATATGGGCTACACCGGCTATTGGTGGAAAAACGGCGGGTCCGGTAGCGGAACAGAACGCACACAGGTTTCATTTTATAAAGCAATTATCAATGTTGATACCAGCAGAGTATCTTCCACGGCAAACATTCCAAATCTGAGAGTCGGACTTGATGTGTTTGAAAACTGGGGTGGCGAAGACGATGGATCAAACAGCTGGGGACTTGGATATTATGCCTCGGGCAGCAGTGAAAATCAAACGAACCTGATTTCTCAGACGTCATCAAGCGGAAGCAATAGCAACCGTTTTTCCGGAAGAAGCACCAATAATATTAAAACCTTGTCAATTGACGTCAATTCACTGTCCTCTACAAAAACATACATTCTTCAGAGCCGAGGCACTTCAAGAAACAATGGTTATGA
>JAFWCS010000409.1 GCA_017534365.1 Clostridia bacterium
GCCGTTCATTATCGCGCGCACTTGATTAACCGCCCGTCTTCTGCTGTCGCGCAAATAATGCCGCAATGGACAAGAAAGCCATTGCAGCTGAGAAAGCAGTATGAAAAACGAAAGCCCAAATCACAGCCACTAATATCGAAATCAGGAATACAGCTATATCTCCTGCTCAGGAAGCGATCTCCAAAGCCCTTGACCTACAAGGCTTTCAGGCCTCCAAAAGCGTGACAGCACAGTAACCCCATACAAAAAGCGCCCCGACCGCAGACTTCAAACTGCGATCGGGGCGAAGTCATTTCAACAATTCAATTATGAATCGAATGTGTGAGTCAGTCTTCCAGATAGATCGGATTCTGCCGGACATAGTCTCTCAATTCGCCGGCAAGCAGCAGGTTGACATATTCCACCGGCTTGTTGTAGAGCAGATCATCCAGCGCCGATCGTTCATACATTGTGTCCGCGCACAGATCCTTGACCGCATACACGTCGATCGAATACCGCACGCCGTCAACGTCCTCCATCTCCATTGCCCGTGTCGAGATCATACTCGCAGCGTCTCACATAAACCATATTTCCTCCGTTCCGCAAACGGCTGTTGATAGTCGCCTCGTTGCTCCGACGCTGAATCAAGCCGTCTGCTCGTCACTTCATTTTGATTTCTTGTTTGCTATTGCCGTAACCAACCCAGCCCGACAGTCCCGCAACTTTTGAAATCTTTTTTGAATTACTGGTTTATGAACACTCGCCATGGCAGGCAGGCAGTTTTTTGGGTCGGGCTCAGTCGAACGGATTCTCGGTCTTATAGGGCAGGCCTTTCGGCTGATTATAGGCGATGTTCTTCACGCCGAGGAAGCGGAAGACCTCATAGAGCGCCTTGCCGTAATGGCCGAAGGCGACCGCGCCGTGATGCGGGAAATGCTGATCGATGAGCACGTGGCGGTAGAAGCGGCCCATCTCCGGGATCGCAAACACGCCGATGCCGCCGAAGGAGCCGGTCGCAACGTCAAGCACCTCGCCCTGAGCGATGTAGCTGCGCAGCACGCCCTCGCTGTCACACTGCAAGCGATAGAAGGTGATGTCGCCGGCAGCGATATCGCCCTCGAGGGTGCCGCGGGTGAAGTCGGGATCGCTCCCTTCCGGCTCGAGCAGGCGGTGCTGGATGAGCTGATATTTGACCGCGCGGTCCGCGCACATCTTGCAGCTCGGGGTATTGCCGCAGTGGAAGCCCATGAAGGTGTCGGTCAGGGCGTAAGCCGTCCTGCCCTTGATCTCCTTCTCATAAAGGGAAGCGGGCACGGAATTGTTGATGTCGAGGAGCGTGACCGCATCCGCGGAGACGCAGGCGCCGATATATTCGCTCAGCGCGCCGTAGATATCGACCTCGCAGGCCACGGGGATGCCGCGGGAAGCCAGGCGGGAGTTGACGTAGCAGGGTTCGAAGCCGAACTGCTCCGGGAACGCCGGCCAGCATTTATCCGCGAACACGACGTAATCCCGCGCGCCCTTGTGCTGCTCTGCCCAGTCGAGGAGCGTGAGCTCGAACTGCGCCATGCGCGGCAGCATTTCGGGATAGTTGTTGCCGGTCTGCCCGAGCTCCTGCGCCATATCTTCGCAGACGGCGGGAATGCGGGGGTCGTTCGCGTGGGCTTTATAGGCGACGAGCAGATCCAGCTCGCTGTTTTCCTCGATCTCGACGCCGAGCTCATACAGCCCCTTGATCGGCGCGTTGCAGGCGAAGAAATCCTGGGGACGCGGGCCGAAGGTGATGACCTTCAGATGCTGCACGCCGATGACCGCGCGCGCGATCGGCACAAACTCCGCGATCATCGCCGCAATGTCCTGCGCCGTGCCGACGGGATAGGCCGGCAGATAGGCCGCCAGGTGACGCATCGCCAGATTATAAGAGCAGTTGAGCATGCCGCAGTAAGCGTCGCCGCGCCCGTTGATCAGGTCGCCGTCGCCCTCCGCCGCGGCCACGAACATGCAGGGGCCGTCGAAGTTCTCTGCGATCAGCGTTTCCGGCGTTTCGGGGCCGAAATTGCCGAGGAACACCACGAGCGCATTGCAGCCGGCGGCCTTGACGTCGTCCACCGCTTTGCGCATATCCGCTTCGTTCTCCACCGTGACGGGGCATTCGTACAGATCGCCGTCATAGGCGCTGACGATCGCCTGCCGGCGGGAAATAGAGAGCGCGATCGGGAAGCAGTCGCGGCTGACGGCAACGATGCCGAGCTTGACGTCGGGAATGTTTTTCATATTATAATTCCTCCTTAAAGAAATCTTTCAACATCGGATAAAGGGTCCGGAATTTCGCGTATTTCTTCTCATAGACGGCGACCAGCGCGGGATCCGGCTCGATCACAGCCTCCACGGCGGGCGCCACTTCAAACGGATGCCCGTCCGCCTGCGCGGCCAGCACCGCGCCGCCGAGGGCCGGGCCCTCGTTGCGGATCACCTGCAGCCGGGCGTTCAGCACCGCCGCGAGCACCTGCATCCAGACGGGATTCTTCGTGCCGCCGCCGCAGACGGTCGCCGCGCGGATCGGCGTCGGGCAGAGGGCGACGCAGTCGCGGATCGCGAACGAAACGCCTTCGAGCACCGCCAGGGCCATCGCTTCGCGCCCGTCGGCATGCGTGAGGCCCACAAAGGCGCCGCGCACCGCCCCGTCGTTATGGGGGCAGCGCTCGCCGGAGAGATAGGGCAGGAAATAGAGCTGCCTTGCCGCGGCGTCCGGCGTGAGCGCGGGCGTGAGCGCGGCGTAATCCTTCGTCTGCAGCACCGTTTCCACCAGCCACTGATTGCAGCTTGCCGCAGAGAGGATGCAGCCCATCAGATGCCATTTGCCGTTCGCGTGGCAGAAGGAATGCAGGGCGGGATTCTTCGTTCTGACGTAGGTCTCGGTCGGCAGGAAGACCGTGCCGCTCGTGCCCAGCGAGATGTTGCACTGCCCGTCCCGCACTGTGGCGGTGCCGATGGCGGCGGCGGCGTTACCCCCCGCCCCGGCGCACACGACGGCGTCCAAGCCGAAGAGCGTCGTTCGGCCGATCGGCGCGCCGCTTTCATAGACGGCGGGCAGCATCGTTTCGTCCAGGCCCAGCAGATCGAGCATCTCCGGCGACCAGCGGCGGTGTTCCACGTCGAAATAGAGCGTGCCGGAGGCGTCGCTCACGTCGGTCGCGAACACGCCGGTGAGCAGATAGTTGATATAATCCTTCGGCAGGCAGATCTTTCTGCACTGCGCGAATATTTTGGGTTCGTTTGCCCGCACCCAAAGCACCTTCGGCGCCGTGAAGCCGGCAAAGGCAATGTTGCCCGTGCGCGCCTGCAGCGCCTCCATGCCGATCTCCTGATTCAGATACGCGGTTTCTTTGCCTGTGCGCGTATCGTTCCAGAGGATCGCCGGGCGCAGGATGCGGTCGTTTGCGTCGAGCATGACCAACCCGTGCATCTGCCCGCCGACGCCGACACCGCGCACCTGCGCGGGATCGATCTGCGCGAGCAGCCGCTGCAGGCCGCGCTGCACGGCCGCCCACCAATCCGCCGGATCCTGCTCGCTCCAGCCCGGATGCGGGAAGGAGAGCGGATAGGTTTCCGTCGCTTCGCCGATCATCCGCCCCGCGCCGTCGGTCAGCAGGAGCTTGACCGACGAGGTGCCGAGATCGACGCCGATATAATACTGATTCATAGCTTCACCTCATGCTGCATGGCGTCCGCCGCATCCTGCCCGACGAAGAACGTATAGTCCGGGGCAAGATACCAGCTTTTGGACGCCGGATCATAGAATTTCAGATCGTCCTTCCGCACGGGCACGGTCACCTCGACCGCCTCGCCCGCGGAAACCGATACTTTTTTAAAGCCCTTGAGCAGTTTGACCGGATGATCGCCCGCAGCGCCGGCATAGACCTGCACGACGGTTTTGCCCGCCCGCGCGCCGGTGTTCTTCACGGTCAGCGTGATCGTGATCTCGTCGCCGGCGTCCTGCGCCTTTGGCGCTTCATACGCGAAGGTCGTGTAGGACAGGCCGAAGCCGAAGGGATAGGCGGCTTCCTTCTTTTCTTTATCCAGCAGCGTATAACCGTGGTAATAACCGTATTCGATCGTGCGTTCCGGATCGCCCGGGAAGAGGAAGGACGGATAATCGTCCTCGGATTTCGCGATCGTGAAGGGCAGATGGCCGCAGGGATTCTGCGCGCCGGTCAGGAGATCCGCGAGCGCGCGGCCGCCCTCCATGCCGCCGTAGAAGGAATGCAGGATCGCCGCAGGTTCGTTTTTCCATTCCTCGATCACATAGGCGCTGCCGCCGATGATATTGACGATCACGTTTTTGAACGCGCAGCAGGCGCTGTGGATCAGCGCAACCTCCGCCGGCGGGATGCGCAGCGAATAGCGGTCGCCGCCCATGGCCTTCTGCGTCGTCGCGTCGCTCTTGGAGAAGTTGGCGAGGTTCTCGCCCTCCTGCTTATAATCGCTGCCGACGCAGACCACAACGGCGTCGCAGGCCGTGATCTCCGCCCTGCGCGCGGCGAAATCCGTGCCCGCGCAGCACACGACGTTCGCGGGGCCGAACGCCTCGCACAGGCCGCGATAGGGCGTGACGACGTAGGGGGCGGCAACGGAGCTCGAGCCGTGGTCGCCGACGTTGATCCGGTCGGCGTACCGCCCGATCACCGCCACCTTTTTCGCGGCGGTCAGCGGCAGAAGCCCGTTGTTTTTCAGCAGCACCGTGCCCTCCGCCGCAGCGCGCCGGGCAAGCGCGGTGTGCTTTTTGCAGGCGACGACGGATTTCGGCGGGCGCCGCAGCGCCGGCGTGATTTTGATCAGTCCGCGCAGGATGCTCTCGACCGAAGCGTCGATCTCCTCCATCGTGATCTTGCCGGTTTTCAGCAAGAGCGGGAGCGCGTAATAACGCATGCGCTGGGGCATTTCGATATCCATGCCCGCTTTCAGCGCTTTGGCGGCGTGGCGCACGCCCATGAGAAAATCGGAGATCGTGAAGCCCTGGAAGCCCCATTGCTCGCGCAGCACGTCCTTGAGCAGGTACTTGCTCTCGCAGCACTGATCGCCGCGGAACAGATTATAAGCGCCCATGATCGACATCGCGCCTGCGTCGATGCAGGCCTTGAACTGCGGAAAATAGACCTCGTGCGCCGTGACCTCCTCCGCCTCCACGTTGACGTCAAAGCGGATATTCTCGATGCTGTTGAAGGCGAAATGCTTCGGGCAGGCGATCACGCCCTTCTCCTGCACGGCCTTCGTCAGCGCCGCGCCCATGCGGGAGAGCAGATAGGGGTCTTCGCCGTAGGTCTCCTGCGCCCGGCCCCAGCGGGGATTGCGCAGCAGATTGATGCAGATGCCGGCGAAGTAATTGCCGCCCTGCGCCGCGACCTCATCCGCGATCGCGCTGCCGATCTCGTATTCGAGCGCGTCGTCAAAGGAAGCGCCGCGCGCCATGGAGACCGGGAAGCAGGTGCTGTTGCCCATCACGACGCCGCGCGGGCCGTCCGAAAACGCGACCTGCGGAATCCCGAGCCGTTTGACGCCGCCCGCGATGCAGGGGCGGCAGTTGTATTTTTGTCCTTTGGTAATCAGATCGAAGCCGTTGCGCAGGAAGAACGCCTGCCCGGCCAGCATATGCAGCTTTTCCGCGGTTTTCAGCTCCGCGCGCAGGGCGGCCGCAGCCTCCCGCAGCGACGCGTCTGACGGCGCGGCCTGATACTGACGCACGGCCTGCTCAAAGTTCATTTCGCTTTTTCCTCCTCGCCCGTATTTTTTTCATTATAACCGATTCGGCTGCGGTTTGCAATCTTTTCTTTGACATTTATGACAGAAAAGTGTGAAATCCTTACAAAAAATCTATTGCTTTTGTCCTTTTCGTTTAGTATAATAGTATCATTGAATCCGCATCGCTGCCGGGCGCAGCGATCCGGAAAAGGAGGAAGCTTATGAGCAGGAGCAAGAAGGTACTGTTCACCGTGCTGCTGATACTGTTCGTCGGCGCGTCGGTCTTCATGTCCTTCAATATGATCTCCCGGCCGACCTATGAATTCGAGCAGAAGGAAGACGGCTGGCATTTCACCGGCTTCAACAGCAACGCGAACATCACCGAGGTGCACATCGACCACCCGATGGTCAAGCACAGCGGCAAATGGGAGCCGGATCTTTCCGCAAACGTCACCGCCGTCGACCAGTTCACCTTCGTGAGCGACGAATACGTGCAGTATATCTATATCGGCCCGACCGTGACGAAGATCGACGAGCAGGCCTTTGTCTATTGCAAGCAGCTGCGTGCGGTCTTTGTGGACGACGCGAACCCGAAGTATGCGGATATTGACGGCGTGCTGTATACGAAGGACCTCTCCACGATCCTGCTCTATCCGATCTGCCGCTGCACACATCTGGTGTATACGGATTTCGAGCAGCGCGGCGAGGTAACGAACATCGGGCTGGACGTCAAGGACACCTTCACCCTCGAGGGCAAGGATGATGAAACGCTCTATCAAGCCTTCCACACCTACTGCAAAAACAACGGCGAGGATTTCGGCCGCACGCTCTTTGACGAAATGCTCGAACGCGGCGTGATGGCGCCCTACATCGGCACCTACTATTTCATAAAGGAGCGCACGGAGACCGGCATGACACTGGAAAAGGCCTGGAGCTGCGACGAGGTCTATACCGTGCCCGAGGGCGTGACCCGCATTGCGGCGGACGCCTTCTATAAATGCGACCGGCTGACTGCGATCACCCTGCCCTCCACGGTGAAATTCATCGGCGAAATGGCGTTCTTCAAGTGCTACGGCACGTCGATGATCGCCGTGCCGGACGGCGTGGAGGAGATCGGCAACGACGCATTCAGTTTCTGCTCCAACATGCGCTATGTGATGTATATCCCCGCCTCAGTCAGGACGATCGGCCACCACTGCTTCTATAAATGCGACGGTCTGCGCGATTTCTATATGGGCGCGGCGGACGACAGCGCGATCTCGCTCGGCGGCCGCTGGCAGCCGCGCAGCGACAACGCGTTCAAAGCAAAGGCGCCCCTCTGGGGCAAGACCCGCGCGGAGAGCGACCTGTTCAACAGCGCGTATCAGCTGAGCGATCGGTGCGAGCAGCTGCTCAACGAAAACGGAGACCAGCTCAGTGACGCCGAAAAGCAGGCGCTGCGCGAACGGACCGACGCGCTCAAGGAAGCCGTCAAGGGAACGGATACCGCCCTGATCACGTCCCGCAGGGATGCGCTGCAGGCGCAGGCCGGCCCGCTCATCGAGCGGGTAGAGCAGGCGGCAAAGTCCGCAGCGGCGCAGGCGGCGCCGGTGGTCAACACCACGCAGAACAAGGCCGGCACGGAGATCAACCGCACGGCCATGTATGCGCTGATCATTTTCGTCTTCATCCCCGGGATGCTGTTCATCGCCGTGCAGGTCGTGCGCAACCTCTTCTGGGAGGAATTCCTGATGACAAAGCGCGGCAAGGCGCGCTACAGGAAGCAAAAGGAGCTCAAGGAACAGCTGCACAAAGAATACCTCGCGCAGATGGAACACGAAAAAGAAGCGCAGGCGGCGCAGGAAGACGCCGCGCCGGATGCGAACGATGAGAAAGGAGGGGCATGAGCATGGCGGAAGAGAAGAAAAAATTCAATCTGAAAGCCTTTGCGGGCGATTTCAAAGCGCACTGGGACAAGCCGAAAGAGGGCCGCTACGTGCCCTATAAGGAATACCTCTCCGTTTTCATCGGCGTGGGCGGCGACTACGCGCTGCAGCGCGTGCTGGGCAAGCTCTCCTTCGGCACCGGCTGCTTCCTCGTCATTTTCTACTATGAGATCCCCGTGCTGACCTTCTCGGTCATCGGCGCGTTCTTCATGGTGCAGGGCTATTTCTGGAGCATCATCAACATGATGATCAACGACAACCTCGGTTTCCTGCCAAAGAAGACGGAACGGGCGTTCTACACATTGTATCTGATCTTCACGGCGCTGGGGCTTGCGTTCCTGCTCTTCGATTTTTCGGAGATCCTCCCCTTTCCCAGAGCGCTGACAGAATTCGTCACCTCGCTGCCCGGCCTGAACATGCGCTCGACGCTGAAGATCTTCGGCGCGCACTGGCTGGTCTGCGGCTACGGCGGCGCGCGCAACATCTTCATCCGCAAGCGCTGGCTGCCCAAGCTCGGACGCTACAAGCTCTTTGCCTATCCGAACGCGATCCCCTGCATGATCCTGTCCATTCTGATCTGCTGGCTGCCGATCTACAACAAGCCCCTGCCCGAACGCGTGTGGCAGCTGTATCTGCTTTTCACCCTCTACGGCATGTTCACCTACACCGGCGGCGCGCAGGCGATCTCGAGCACGATCTCGCCCGACCCGCATGAGAGGATGCTCGTGCGCGCCTATCCGGAAAAGCTCAGCCATCTGATCCATTCCATCGTCGTTGCCTCGCTCTTCCCGGTGCTGGCCTCCGCGCTGACCGGCGACCAGACTCACATCAACACCTACCGCTATCTGATCCCGATCATGACCATGTTCTGCACGGTGATCATGTTCCTGGGCCTCGGCAACATTCAGGAGCGCATCCCGCAGCCGCCGATCGAGAAAAAGAAATACATCCCCTTCTGGGAAGGCATCAACGGCGTGCTGCACA
>JAFWCS010000410.1 GCA_017534365.1 Clostridia bacterium
AACGTCGTCATCGCCCGCGTCATCCTCGAGAAGCTCAAGGCGCTCGGCCTCGGCGAAAACACGGAGCCGGTCGTCCCGGCGCAGGGGATCGAATACAACTATTTCGTGGATGAATACGGCAAATTCTTCGGCCCGGTGATCACGGCGCTGGTGCGCTTCTTCACCGGCAACGCGTTCTGAGGCGGTGAATATGGCGAACCAGAAAATGAGCCTGCTTGAGCGCTCGATGCACCGCTCTTTCGCCTATCTGCAGGCGAAGGGCAAGGTCTCCGTGCCGGATCCGGCGACGCCGATTGAGATCGATCCCGACGCGCTGCTGACGATGGTCTGCTGGGGCGATCCGCAGATCTCCTCGTTCTCGCCTCTGCGCACGGCGCGCTTTTCCGCCGCCTGCGCCGACATCGGCAATATGAAGGGCACGCTCGACGCGATCGTCTTGGCGGGGGATCTGTGTGAATTCGGCGCCTCGCGGGAATTCCGGATGCTGCAGACCGCCCTGCGCGCGATCGGCAGCCGCTGCGCGCATTATATCGCCGTGCCCGGCAATCACGACATCCGTCTGCGGCATTATCACAAGCAGCAGCGCAAGTTCTTCCGCTTCCTTGCCGGCCTGCCCGGCGGGGTCGCGCCGGAGGACCGGCTGAATTATTATCACAAAACCGAGATCAACGGCTTCACCTTCCTGATGCTCGGCAGCGACCGCAGCACCTTTGAGGCGGCGTATCTCAGCGACGCGCAGCTGCAGCGGCTCGACGCCGATCTGACCGCTGCGGAGCAGGGGGGCAAGCCGATCTTCGTGATCAACCATCAGACGCTCAAGCGCATGAACGGCCTGCCGGTCACGTGGCTGGGCAGGGGCAGCTGGCGCGGCTCCGTGGGCAACGAATCCGACAAGCTCCGCGCCGTGCTGGAGAAGCACCGCGGCGTTGTGTTCATCACGGGCCACCTGCATTACGGCGTGAGCAAATATAACTATGAGGATCACGGGGCGTTCAAGGCCCTCTCCCTGCCGACGGTGGGCGTGATCAACCACGGCGCGTTCGACGCGATCTCGCAGGGCTACGTTGTGACGGTCTATCCGGACCGCATGGTCTTCCGCGCGCGGCTGTTCGGCGCGGGGCGCTACGTGGACCCCGCTGTCGAGAATGCCGAGGTCGTCTGGCGGTATGCCGACGAGCTGCAGAAATAAACAGGAAGCTGTAAAAAACACCGGCCGCCCGCGGGCAGCCGGTGTTTGCTTGATTCTGTGGGTCAGTTTTTATCTTTGTTGTTAAGCACGAAGTTGACGGCCTCCACCACGGCAATGACCGAAACGAAGCCGCAGGCGAGGATCAGCGACCAGCGCAGCTCGACGGCGCTTGTCAGCTGACGATCCAGCAGGAACTCCAGGCAGATGAAGAAAACGGCGGCTTCCGCGGCCAGCAGCGACAGGGTGTGCAGCCCTTTGACGTGCTTGCCGCCGATGAGCACCGAGGCCAGCGCGATCAGCGCGGCGGAGAGGATCAGCAGCGGCATCCAGAATTCCTTGAGCTTCTCCAGCCAGCCGGCCTTGCTCGCAACGAAGATGGCGTAGCAGACGATCGCGGCGAAGCTGATGATCGCCGTGACGGGCGGCGGCGTGATGCGCAGCATCGGTAGCACCGCGACGACCCAGATCACGAGCAGCGCGCCGACCACGTAGCCGAACCAGTAGTCGTATTTGTGGAACATCAGATCGGTCGCAACGCTGATCGTCGCCGGGAAGACGAGCAGCGCCGAAAAGATCGCGGCGAAGTTTTTGCCGCTTTTGCTCATGCCGCGTTTTGCCTTGGCCGGCTTCTGCGCCGGTGCGGGCGCGGGCTGCGTTTGCTGCTGCGGCTGTGACTGCTGCTGCGGCTGTGACTGCTGCTGCGGCTGGGGCTGGGGCGCGGGCTGCGCGTAACCGCAGTTCGGGCAGGCGGCAGCGCCGTCCGGGACGCTGTTGCCGCAATTCGGACAGAACATATGGAATGCCTCCTTCGGATCATCAAATTCATTCGGTTTGATTCCATTATACATTATCGAACGGAAAAATCAAG
>JAFWCS010000411.1 GCA_017534365.1 Clostridia bacterium
AATCGCCGTGCCCGCCATTGTCGGCAACGGCATGTCCCAGTCCGCCGCGCTGTTCGGCGCAGGCGTAGGCACGATCGTCTATCTGCTCTTTACGAAGTTCCGCTCTCCCGTGTTCCTCGGTTCGTCCTTTGCGATCCTCGGTTCAATGTTTGCCGCTTTTGCCGGCGCTGCTTCTGCGGAAGCCGGTTTTGCGGGCATTGTGCTCGGCGCAATCTTTGCGGGCCTTGTCTATGTTGTGATCGCGATCATCGTGAAGGTCGCCGGCGTGAAGTGGATCAATAAGCTCATGCCGGCCGTCGTGATCGGACCCACGGTTGCGATCATCGGTCTCTCCCTTGCCGGCAACGCCGTGGGCGACGCACTCAAATTCGCTGAGAATGCGGACGGCGTCTATCAGATGACCGCAAAAGGCTGGATCGGCCTTGCATGCGCACTGCTGACGATGCTGGTCGTCATGCTCTGCTCTGTTTTCGGCAAGAAGATGACCCGTCTGATCCCGTTCATCATCGGCATCCTTGCCGGTTACGCGCTGGCGACTGTCTTTACGCTGATCGGCATGAAGACCGGTAATGAGACGTTCAAAATTATTGATTTCTCCCTGTTCCAGCACATGCAGTGGCTGCCCGATTTCACGTTCCTGAAGGCGATCAAGGGCCTCTCCGGCGTGACGCCGACTTATGTCGCGACGATCGCTGTTGCTTATATTCCCGTTGCGTTTGTCGTGTTTGCGGAGCACATTGCCGACCACAAGAACCTCTCCTCCATCATTGATCAGGAGCTGCTTGAGGATCCCGGCCTGCACCGCACGCTGCTCGGCGACGGCATCGGTTCCATCGCCGGTGCGTTCTTCGGCGGCTGCCCGAACACCACCTACGGCGAATCCGTCGGCTGCGTGGCCATCACCGGCAACGCGTCCGTGCTGACCATCGTTGTGACTGCGTTCATGGCAATCGTCGCATCTTTCATTGCGCCGTTCGTCACCTTCCTCGCCACCATTCCCAGCTGCGTCATGGGCGGCGTTTGCATCACCCTTTACGGCTTCATCGCCGTCAGCGGTCTGAAAATGCTGCAGGGCGTGGATCTCGGTGAAAACCGCAATCTTTTCGTCGTTGCGACCGTGCTAATCACCGGCATCGGCGGCATGACGCTGAAGATCGGCCAGGTGACGCTGACCGAGATCGCCTGCGCGCTGATCCTCGGCATCGTCGTCAATCTGATCCTCTCCAAAAAGGATGAAAAGAAAGCGAAATAATTAAGACCTATAAATGCCTCCTGTCAATCCGGCAGGAGGCATTTTTCTGTGCCTGAGATCGGCCAATTCCGTATGCAGTCCAGCATTTCTTCCGTGCCGAGCACGCCATAGGCGAACCCTTTTTGCACAAGCTCCGGCGGAACGAACGCATCGTATTTTTCGAACAGGGGCACTTCGCCGGGATAAACAAGCTCCATCGGATCGAGCGGCAGGGCAGCCTGTTCCTTCAGCACCGCGAAAAATTCATCTGTGCTCGCCTGCATTTTGAACGTCATGAAATACGGGCGCGCAGGATCCAGCCCCTTCAGACCGAGCTGCTGCGCGCAGCGAATTTTAAGAAACCGTTCGAGCGCGAGAAACGCATAGGTGCCGAGCCAAGGAAACAGCGCCCACATATCGCCGCCCAGGCAGATCAGCGTCTGCTCCGCAACGCCGGAGTGCTTTGCCGTGTGCCGCGCCTGCGCAAGGCGGGCAACAGCGTTTTTCATCAAATAAGGATAGGTCCGATCCTCCAGCAGCACCTGTCGCATTCTACGAAGGATCACCGTATTGATATCGCCGGGGCATTCTCCGAAATATGCCGGCACCTTGCCCTTGACCATCGTGCAATAGACCAGATGCCGCTTGTGATCGATCTCCTCAACGATCCAGACGTGGCCGGCGATCGCGATCTTCTCGCCGACGGGCGGCGGCTGGACGATCGTGCCGAGCTCTTGCGATTCCGAGCGGACGGTGTATTCTTCGTTCTCCTGAAACACGGCGTAAAACTTGAAATGATTGACGATCCGTTCTCCGGCCAGACCGACGATCAGACCGCCTTCCTCCGTACGCTGAATGTGATCGATCTCGATCAGATGGCGCAGCAGGATCTTATAATCCTCCGGCGTGATCTGATGAAAATACTGCAGCGACAGCACCCGGGCGGCCAACTGCGCAGGGGTCATTTCGCCGCCGGACGCAAGCGTGCTCATCGTCTGATGATAC
>JAFWCS010000412.1 GCA_017534365.1 Clostridia bacterium
GGTGATTACGACCGGCTCTCCGTCGCTTACGGCCAGACAGCCTACGACCTGATGCGCATGCGGCAAAAGCGCTTCGATTCCCTGCCGGACGTTGTGGTCTATCCCGACACGGCGGCGCAGATCGAGCAATGCGTCGCCTACTGCACGGAACACAAGCTCCCGCTCTACGTCTACGGCGGCGGCAGCTCCGTCACGCGCGGCGTGGAGCCGATCAAGGGCGGCGTTTCGATGGATATGCGCCGCCGCTACAATAAAATTCTGAACTTCAACGAAACGGATCAGACGATCACGGTGCAGAGCGGCCTCTCCGGCCCGGCGCTCGAGCGCGCGCTCAACGAGGCGCAGACCCGCTTCGGCGCAAAGCGCGCCTATACCTGCGGCCATTTTCCGCAGTCGTTTGAATACAGCAGCGTCGGCGGCTGGGTCGTCACCCGCGGCGCGGGGCAGAACAGCACCTATTACGGCTGCATCGCCGATATCGTGCTTACGCAGAAATACGCAACGCCCGCCGGTCCGATCGTCACGAGCCATTATCCGCGCGAAGCGACCGGCCCGAATCTCAACCAGATCATGATGGGCAGCGAAGGCGCCTTCGGCGTGCTGACCGAGGTGACGCTCAAGGTCTTCCGCTACATGCCGGAAAACCGCAAGCGCTTCTCCTATATTTTCAAGGACTGGCCGACCGCCATGGACGCCGCGCGCGAAATGATGCAGTGCGAATGCGGCTATTCCTCGGTCTTCCGTCTCTCCGACCCGGAGGAAACCAGCCTGATGCTGCGGCTCTATAACGTGGACGACACGCCCCTGCACCCCTTGCTCGAAAAGCTGGGGTTCAAGGATATGGAACGCTGTCTCTTTCTGGGCTTCACGGACGGCGAGAAGGGCTTCTCCAAAAACGTGGCGCAGAATATCCGCCGCATCGCAAAGAAGCACGGCGCGATGAGCCTGACCGGCTACGTCTGCAAAAGCTGGGAACACGGCCGCTTCACCGACCCCTACCTGCGCGACACGATGATGGACTTCGGCATCTGCACCGACACGCTCGAATGCACGGTCAACTGGTCCAATATGGCGCAGGTGCATCGCGACGTGCGCGCGGTCTGCCACGCGCTGCCCAATACGATCGTCACCACGCACATGAGCCACTGCTATCCGCAGGGCGCGAACCTCTATTTCATCTTCATCACCCGCATGAGCGACGCGGACGCGTTCAAGGCCTACCACACGACGATCCTCGACGCGATCCAGAGATCCGGCGCGGCGATCAGCCACCATCACGGCATCGGCAAGATGTTCGCGCCGTGGCTGGAGGGCTATCTCGGCAGGAACGAATACGAGGTGCTGCGCGTGCTGAAGAATCATTTTGACCCCGATTATCTGATGAACCCCGGCGGCACAATCGGCCTCGATCTGCCGGAGGAGGAGAAAAAATTTCTGAAGGACTGCGATTGATATGCGTTTGTTATTTATTCGCCACGGCGACCCGAACTATGAGATCGACGGCCTGACGCCGAAGGGCGAACGGGAAGCGCAGCTGCTTTCCGCGCGGATCGCCCCGATGGAGATCAAGGCCTACTACGTTTCCCCGCTCGGCCGGGCGCAGCGCACGGCCGCTTACACCCTGCAGGCTGCCGGCCGCACGGCGACGGTCTGCGACTGGCTGCAGGAGTTTCACGCCTTCCGCGTCACGGACGACGGAGAACAGCGCTGGATGTGGGACCGTCTGCCGACCGACTGGACGCAGTATCCGGAAAGCTTCGACAAGGACCGCTGGCTGGAGCTGCCGGATATCCGGCGCGGCAACGCGGCGGAGAAGCAGCGCGAGGTGACCGACGGGCTGGACGCTGTGCTGGCCGCCCACGGCTACGAACGCGACGGTCTGCTTTATCGCGCGGTGCAGCCCAACGGCGATACGCTGGCTTTCTTTTGCCATTTCGGCGTCACCTGCGTCATGGTCGGGCATCTGCTCGGCATTTCACCGATGGTGCTCTGGCACGGCACGATGGCCGCGCCGACCTCCGTCACGGAGCTCTGGACCGAGGAGCGCCGGCCGGGGATCGCAAGCTTCCGCATGAGCAAATACGGCGACCTTGCGCATCTTTCCGTCGCCGGCGAGCCCCCCGCCTTTGCGGGCCGCTTCTGCGAGCAATACACCAACGCCGATCAGCGGCATGACTGAACAAAACAGCAAAAAGCCGGTATGTAAAGGTGCTCTGAACAAGTCCAGTAAAAACGGACAATAGAAAAAAGCAGCCTCCTATGGTAGAATGAAAAAAACTACCATGGGAGGTTTCATTATGGCAAGAAGATATAGTCACATACAGAAATATGAAAAGGAAATCATAGAAAGAATAGAAAAAGGAGAAACACTTAGAGAAATCGGGGAAGCATATGGGTTCACCTATCAACAGATGCGAGGTTTTAAGACTCGATATAATGAGAAAGAACGAAAGAGAGCAGCAGGAATAGCAATTAAAAAGAAAGGCAGACCACCGAAGGACTATCAAGTAAGTGAAGAAGACAAGATTGCGCAGCTTCGGTACATTATTGACCGAAAAGACGCCAAAATCAAATCGCTGGAAATGGAGAATGAATTGATGCGGGATTTTCTCTCGCTCACAGGAAGGAAGTGAGGACAAGTGTAAAATATCTGGTGATCTATCGTCACAAAGAGAAATATACGATCAGCGAAATGTGCAGATTCTTTGACGTGTCAAGAAGCGGCTATTACGACTATGTAAAACGCATGGAGCTGCCGGACCGGGACCTCCCGTTGGCTAAGCGGATAGAAGCCTGTCAGAAAGAAACGAATCAGACTTACGGCTATCGGAGAGTCCAGCTTTGGCTTGACCGACAAGGAATCCACCGCAATCCGAAGACGGTCTTGCGTGTGATGCAGAAATACAATCTGCTTTCTGTTGTCAGGAGAAAAAAATATCAGCATTACGGCGATTGCCTGCACCGTTATCCCAATCTGTTGAACAGAGATTTTCACGCAGATCGGCCGAATCAGAAATGGGTTACGGATATTTCGTATATTAAGACAGGTCAAGGATTTCTGTATTTATCCATCATCAGAGATTTGTATGACAACAGTATCGTCGCATACAAAACAGCCACCAGACAAAACATTCAGCTTGTTTTAAGGACGATCAGAGAGGCGAAGAGAAAGGAAAAGGTCACTGCAGAGCTGCAACTCCACAGTGACCAAGGCTTTCAATACACATCGCAAGCATATTTCCGCCTGACACAATCATACGGCATAACGCCGTCAATGTCAAGACGTGGAAACCCGTATGACAATGCTTTGGCTGAAAACTTTTTCTCAATTCTGAAAACTGAGTGTATTTATCGGGCTCGGCCGCGCACCTATGAGGAGGCGCGCCTCCTCATAGGTGAATACATCCACTTCTACAATTACCAGCGCATCCAACTCAAAACAAAACTGACTCCGATGGAGTATCGAAGCCAGTTCGTTGCTTAATCTATTATCCCATTTCTACCATTTAGGCTGTTTTTGTACTGTCCGTACAAAATGGAGCAGTTCACGAGTGGGAATGCAGTCTTTTTTGATATCCTTTACTTGCACAGTCTTTTATAGGCAATTCAATCTTTTCCAAAATGGAATCAAGGCAGACAAACCGGACGAAGGCCGCTTTCCGAGCGAAACCGTTGCGGCGCGCCGATTCACAGCAGCGCAGTGTAGATTTCTTCGCCTCCGTTAACAAACACCTCAAGAAAACCCTCGTCGCGCAGCAACTTGAGGCAGTTGATTCTCCCTGTATAAACCACGTCTTCACGCCCCGCGCGCTGAATGCGAAAGCCGCTATGCGTTTGCCTGAGCGCAGGGTCTTGATCTGCCAGAAGGTGTGTGACCTCCGTTACGGGAAACGCACGAAGCCTGCCGTTTTCAAGGGTGACCTCACACGGCAGGGACATACAGCCGATGTTTCTCTCTTTGTACCCTGCATAGTTCCAACCCGGAATCCATGATATCAGAATGGCTCTGCCGCTCTGATCGCTAAAGATCTGACCGGCATATCTGTCGGGGCCTTTGTCAACCTCACTTTCGACTTCTGCGATAAAGCGACCGTTTTTGAAGGAGCCTGCCGCAAGCGAAAAACAGTGCGCGTCCTCTCTGCAAACCGATGCTGAAAGCAGGTATTTATCTGCGAGCTTAACAAAAGAGGGGCACTCGGCAAATTTCGCATTTTGCCACGCGCGCAGCACGCCGTGGTATTCCCAGTGAAGCAAATCCTCACTCTCATAAAGCAGCAGCACAGCCGTCTGCTTCTCCCGGTTGCCCGAAGCCATCACACACCAATATTTACCGTCGGCAAAGCACACGGCAGGGTCTCTGAAATCCGGAGAGCCGTCGGGGGGGAAGGATGCGATCACGGGGTTGCCGCTGTATTTCTCAAAGTGGATTCCGTCAGAGGAAGAAGCGACGCCGACAGCCTGCTTTTCGCCTTGAACGCAGGCATAAAAAAGGTAAAGGACGTCTTCTTTCACAATCGCCGTGCCTGACCAGCAGCCGTCCCTGTCATAAGCGCGGTCGGGAAAAAGCGCAACAGGCAGCTCCTCAAAGTGAATAAAATCCTTTGTTATTGCGTGTCCCCAGTGCATGCTTTCATGCCACGGGGTTTCAAAATGAGGCGAATGCTGATAAAAAATATGATAATATCCCTTGAACTGAACGAGCCCGTTCGGGTCGTTGATCCAACCCTTTGAGGGCCTGTAATGATAGGTTGTCATTGTTTCCTCCCGCGCAAATCAGAGTTGTTCCATTCTCTCTCTTCGGAGCAGGAAATCCGTCATGCTCTATTTCGCATTCCGCCTTCACAAGCCCCGGTCCGCTGCGCTGACGTCCGATCCGGTCGCTTCAAATCCGGCAAACGCGAAGGGCGCAATATCCGTAAGATACACCGTGTCTCCTTCAAGCCTTCCATCGCAGTTGATAAACGCAACAGCTGCATAGGATCTGCTGAGCTGAACCGCCGGGGAGAACACGGTATCGGCAAAGAAATTCCACAAGCCGACGGTGATGGATCCTTCGTTCTCTTTGCACTGTATGTAGAGCGCGGGATTGCCGTAAACGTACGCAGGGAGTTTTTTGCCGCCGAGCCATTCGATCTGTTCGGCAAACTGCGCGCTTCTCGCGTAGTGCTTGAGCACGTGGTCGGCAGACGACCGCGTGTTGATATTGAGAATGAAAAAGCGCTGTTTCTCCGCGTTCTCATAGCGGAAAGAAAAGGGTAAATCGCCGAGCGGCGTATGCATATCGCTGCAGATTTCCGCGCCGGCCTTGAGCGCGACGTCATAGACCTCAGCGCCGAAGGCGAGTATTTTGTTGCCGTTGTTTCTGAAGCGTTCCATATCGCCGCTTGTCTTTTTGCCGATCCTCCGGATGCCGACGTCAATGCCGCGGTCCATCAGGATTTCAGCCGCGGCGATGTCCAGAATCAGACCGTGATTCAGCGCATCCGCCGGCAGGGCCCGCGCGTTTTCATCAAAGACGATCCCGCAGACCCCGGCGCCTTCATACGTGGTCGGGATCGTGTTGTGGGACAGCGCCCGCGCTGCCTTCGAAAAGAAAAGATCCGAAATATCCGCCTCGGTATTGACCGCGGTCGGCAGGACCATTTGAGAAACTTTCTGCATCGATTCATAAACGCGCACGCCGGTGTTCTTTTTGCCGGAAAAGAAGCGTTCGATTTTCTTGTACGTTTCCCTGTTGTGTTCATGGAACCCGGCGTAGCCCGTTTCATAGTCGGCATTTGCGTGATAATCAATGCCGTATTTTAAAATGCCGTCTGTGCAGCCGCTGGCGCGGATCGCCGTGTCAAATCCCTCAAGGTAACTTGCAGGGCAGCTGCTCCGCGGGCGGGGATACGGGTCACCCTCCGCCATGATCTCGATCTCGCCGTTTCTTGTCCACACGCTTTCCATTCGCTCGAGCTCTACGACGTCCTGCAGCGCGTTGCCCCAATTCCTGTTGACCGCCCAATAAGGCGCTCCGATGAGCCGGACGAACGGTTTCGTGCTGCCCGCAAGAATCGTTGCAAGCTCGAACGCGTTCGTGCCGTCGATATCCCATGAACTCATGCAGGCGCAGAAGCCGACGCGGATGGACGGATCGACCGCATCGACGGCCGCTCTGACTGATCGGGCAAAGCTTCTGAACAGGTCGCCGTTGACCCGGAGATACGCGTCTCTGTATTTGTTCGGGCCGCCCGAAATGATGTGCTTTTCAAGCTGCGCTCTCGTGGATCGTTCGCCTGTGATCGCATGGATCAAAGCGATGTGGCCGTCGCACAGGCAGGCGGTCGTGCCTTCCAGAAAGGCATATCGGAAATCATCGTCAAACTGGATCAGATCAACCCCGCATGCCGCGATGTCTTTGATGTAATCCGCGGCAAATGCTACAAACCGCGCATCCGACGGGCACATATTGCTTTTGAGCTCCGTGCCGGAAATGGAGCGCATATTGCGAAACGATTTGTTCTGGCTGAGCATGAACGCCCAGATCCATGCGCCCACTTCAAGCCCGTTTTCTTTGAAAAAGCGGCAATTGTCGCGCAGCGCGCGCATGGCAGCCGCGCGTTTCTCCGGATCCGGCTCATACTGATCCAGCGCAAGAAAAACACGCTGCGCATCAAATCTTCTGATTTGTTCCAGGATCTTTTCGCGCCCCTGTTCTTTCAGGCTGCTGTTCAGAACGGGCACAGATACTTTATACAATCTTGTCACTCCCTGAAGACCATAACAAAAAAGAGGAAGGTCTCTGTATTGTTTTCATGACCGATGCTGCCCTGCTATTGTTTATCAGAAACCAGAACATCCGTCACTCTGCTGTCAGCATCATAATAGAGGATGATACGTTTGCCGTTATATTCGTATATGTCACCGTAAAAACCGGAAAGCATACCATCGGGTTTTCCCCAATGATCGGCAATTTCCTTCTCTGTTTTGCCTTTCAGCGCTTCCGTCGCCGCTCCTCCTGACAGCGTCACAATCCGCTCCTTTTTCGGGAATGACGCCGCGCAGGAAGAGAGCAGTACAACGATCATCACAAAAAAGAGTAAAGCGAATGCCCCTTTTTTCATAGGCTCCTCCGTAAACGCTGATTTGTTGAGCTTATTGTATCATAAAGCCGGAGATTCTTCAACCGAAATTTCCACATCCTGCGCTTCCTCCGGCTGCATGCGCAGCTTGATTGATAAAAATGATCCAA
>JAFWCS010000413.1 GCA_017534365.1 Clostridia bacterium
ACGCTGACGATCGGTGAGAACGTAAAAACGGTTGCGGAAAATCTTTTCTATGGCTATTCAATGAATGTGAAAAAGATCATATTCAATGCGACTCGATGTAAAATCGCAAGCATCGGCAGCGCTTCCGCCATGCCGGTAATCAAAGCGACGGAAGTGATCATCGGCGAGAACGTAAAACAAATCCCGGCGAAAGCATTTCGCGGCTGTCTGATGACCGGTATCACGATTCCGGAAGGCGTGGAAAGCATTGGAGAAAATGCGTTCTATGACTGCACCAGCCTTGAACGCGCGGACATTCTGAATCCGAACGTGGTTGTGGGCGCCAATGCGTTTTACGGCGTGCTGGACGTGCAGTATGACGGCGACGATCCGAAGGCGCCGTGGGGCGCGAAGGCGCTGAACGCCTTCATCGATGCGGACGGTCTGGCCTATGCCGATTCCTCGCGCCGCATGCTCGTGGGCTGCCCGGCGGACCGGGAAGGCACCGTGGAACTGCCGGCAACGGTGGAAGCGGTCGACGATTTTGCGTTTGCCGGCTGCAATCTGCTCACGCGCATCGTGTTTCTGCAAACGAATACGCCGCTGCTTCTCTCGCCCAACATGTTCGGCGAGGATCAGCCGCCGGAAAATCTGCTGGAAATCGTTTCCCCCAACACGGATGATTACGGCGTGACCTACACGAGCAAGGCGCGCACGTCCATCCTTTTCTGCAACCGTATAAGCGAAGGCAACGTGCCGGTCGCGGCCTCTGTGCGCGCGCTGTGCGATTATGCGTTTGCCAATTGCGAAAACGTAACCGTTACCTTTGAGGAGGCACCGGAATTTGACCTGATCGGGAAAGACGCGTTGTTCAATACGGTGAATTATAACAACTGGCTGAACGGGAGCTCGGATGTTTTCACCATTCAGTCCGGCAATTACACCTATATTCTCGATGCAAAAGAAAACCTGACCAGTTACAGCATTCCGGCGGGTACGCGCTGCATTGCAGCGGAAGCCTTCAATCGCTGCGCCGATCTCGGCACGGTGAACCTGATGAGCAGCGCACTCAAATCCATCGGCAAGCGTGCGTTCCGCAATTGCGCATTCAGTACGCTGGCGGTCGGTGAAGCTGTGCGCAGTGCGCTCAGACTCAACTATATCGGATCGGACGTTTTCAACACAGAGACGTATTGCAAAAATGCAGGCAACACGATCAACGGCCTGACTTATTTCTGCGGCTGCCTGGTGCGCGCGGAGAAGAATTGCTCAGGCGATATCGAGGAGAGCACAGCGCTGATTGCCGACGGAGCGTTCCGCGACTGCACCTTCACCTGCGTCACGGTGCCGGAGGGCGTAACGCGCATCGGCCGCGAGGCCTTTGCCGGCTGCGTCAATCTGACGACGATCTCGCTGCCTTCCACGCTGAAAACCATCGGCGATTATGCTTTCCGCGATTGCAGTGCGCTGACGGAAATCTCTCTGCCGGCCGGCCTGTCGTCGCTGGGCATGTATGCATTCTTCAATTGCAGCGCGCTGGAAGCAATTCATGCGACCGGCACATACGATCTTGACACATACTATCTTGATCAGAGCGGCGTGCTGTTCCGCATTGACGGCGACTCCGCCTCGCTGATTCAGTATCCTCCCGCAAAGGCAGAAGAAGATTTGCAGTATGCAGTACCGGCATTCATATCTGGTTGTCCGGTCACCTATCTGGAAAACTTCTGCTTCCGCCGCTGTCTGCATCTGAACAATATCAGCCATGGTGACGGTATCCGCTACGGCTATAAAAATCCGTTTGAAGGCTGCAAACATGTGAATGATCAGACTTCGGTGTATGATCCCACGGATCCGACCATTCTTGTGCACGTCTCTGTAGACTGGAGCGGAGAAGATGAAAACGGCGTTTACACGGTTGCCGACAAAGTCACCGAAATCGGCGCAAATGCGTTCAGCGGCTGCGTTGGGGTCAAAAAGATTGTGCTGGGCAACAGCGTAAGAATCATCCGCGAAGAGGCATTTCTGAACTGTACCGGATTGGAAGAGGTCGTCATGAATACGACTTTGGAAGAAATCGGCGACCGCGCTTTTATGAATTGCAGTGCGCTGACGGAGGTTTCCTTCCCGCTGCGCATGACTATCATCGGCGTTTCTGCGTTTGAAAACTGCACGTCGCTGAAGAAGGTGACGTTCGCCAAAAATAACAGCGCGAATGTCAATTCCAACATGGAGTGTATAGGCCGCCGTGCATTCTGCAATTGCGCATCGGATTTGACGGTTCAGACAACCACCCTGCTTGTCAGGGGGGAAAACCTTGAGCAAAGCCTGGGGAACTTCCTGAAAATCTGTGCAATTGAGCCCTTTGCGTTCCATTTGCACAGATTTGAGGAAACAGGCAGAAAAAATGCGACTTGCGAGGCTTACGGCTGGGTGAAGTATTCGTGTGCATGCGGTGACCAGACGGCGGAAAATCTGCCTGCGCGTGGTCACAGCTTCGGCGCATGGATTGTTGTGCGCATTGAAAACGGTGACGTGTTTGAACGGAGAAGCTGCGCGTGTGGGAAAACGGAAGAACGGATTGCTGATCGACATCCGACGGTCGTGATCCCGCAACAGCTGCTCGGCACACCCGAAGAATTCGTGACGTCGATCTTCACCTTCTTTTTCAAAGGTTTCTTTGACGTCCTGCGCACCGCCTTTCGGCGGTAATACATCACTCACAACAAAGCCGCTCGGAGCGATCCGGGCGGCTTTTCTATATCTTTTTTCAAATATTCTGCAACCGACCGCCGTGTTCCGTCGTCTTACAGATGAAACCAAGGGGCAGGACCCCGGAACACGGAGGAACGGTTATGAAACTGAAACAATGGATTGCAGCGCTGACGGTGTGCCTGATGGTGATCGGCATCGTCCGGGTGCCCGCAGCGGCGGCGCCGTCACTCGACATGCTGACCGTCGAAACGGACGGTTGTGATTACCGCATTTTGGACGCCGACGGCAACGAGGTCGATCTGACGGCCGGCGGCAGCGCGCGCAAGGGTCCGCGCAGAGCGCCCGCCAATCTGCCCGCCGCCTATGACGCGCGGCAGGCAGGCGTCGTTACGCCTGTAAAATCGCAGGGCAATACCGGTTGCTGCTGGGCGTTTTCTGCTATCGCAGCGCTGGAAAGCGACGCGATCGCACAGGGCCTCGCCGGGCAGAACGCCGACTTTTCCGAAGCGCATCTGGCGTGGTTCGCCAACCGCAGTCTGGTCACGGACGAAGCCGACCCCACACACGGCGACGGCGTGAGCCATGAGAATCCCTATCTTAGCGGCGGCAACTGGGCAGTCTCCACCGCCGCGCTCGCGCGCTGGAGCGGCATCAATACCGAGGCAAGCTATCCTTTCACGGGGCAGAACGGCTATGCCGAAGCCGACCGCTACGGCAGCGACAGCGGCCTGGTCGTGCAGTCCGTTGAACAATTGAACGACACAACCGCAATCAAGCAATGGATCCTGCAGCATGGCGCGGTCACGGCGTCGTTCTATTACAGCCCTGCATACGAAACCCTCGTGCAGAATCAGGTCAACGGGCAGCTTGTGCCGTATACTTCTTCCTATTACTGCCCGGATAAGCAAACCACGAATCATCAGGTGACGATCATCGGCTGGGACGACACGTATTCCAGCACATTCTATTACGATCCCGCGCCGACCGCGAACGGCGCCTGGCTGGTCAAGGACAGCTGGGGCACGGACAACCACACGGACGGCTATCTCTGGATCTCCTATCAGGACGCCGGGCTGGGCGATTTTTACGGCATGACCGTGCGTCCCCGCGCGACCGGCGACCGGAATTACACCTATAACGGCGCGTATTACACGAGCGTAACGACGTTCGACGGCGACTGCAGGCTGGCGAATGTGTTCCGCGCGCAGAGCGAGGAACTGCTGCAAGCCGCAGCGTTCAATACGATGATTCCCGACCAGCAGGTCACGGTGGAGGTCTACAAGCTGCGAAACAGCGATTCGACGCCTGTGCGCGGCACGCCCTTGTGCACGCAGACGCTGACGCTGGCAAACGCCGGCTACCATACGGTCGCGCTGCCGACCGTCGTTGCGCTCTCTGCCGGGGACCGCTTCTCCGTCGTCGTCACCTACAAGGCGCAGGCGGTTCCTTCTTTGGGCAGCACCTGTGCGGTCGTGCCGCTGGAGCGAAATGTTGACGGCGGTTCCGTCGCCTACGCCGCCGCGGCGAAGACCTCCTATTTTTATCTGAACGGCTGGCGGGAAGCGAGCGCCTGCGGAAGCGGGATCTGCAACGTCTATGTGCAGGCGATCACGGCTTGTAGCCACAGTTTTTCCGATTGGCATGACGCGGAATCTGCCGCGCCCGGACAGCACACCCAGCAGCGCGCCTGCATTCACTGCGGTTTGACCGAGAGCCGCACCGTTTCGACCGGCGCAAAGGTTGTCACCCTCAATCAGCTGCTGGAAATGATCTTTGCAGGCTGGAAGCGTATGCTGACGAACTTGATGAAAAAATAACGGAGATTAAAAAACTGCAACCGGCCGAGTCTGATCCACGTCTATCTAGGAAAAGCACGCAAATCAATCCGGCACCCGCTATGCTTTTTGCAGGGAGGGTGTCGGTTGCTTTTTGGGCACAGAAGGATTTGTTCAGTCTTCTGTTCTCCCCACTAAATATTATACTGAAAATCCGGATTTTTTCGCCTATATCCCAGAATTGACACTTTTTCGGGCAAAAAAGACCGAAAAAACCATTGACAATCGAACATTTGTTTGCTATAATCCTTCTGCAAAGCAATTGTGAAACGAGGGATTGTATGCACCGGACGGAATATTTGCCCGCCACCTTCGGCGAACGGGTGCGGGAGCTTCGAAAGCAGCGAAAGCTGACGATGGACGATCTGGCTTTGCGTACCGGCGTGAGTAAAAGCACCATCGGCCGGATCGAGAAAGGCGCGTCCGTTTCGACGGATTACGCTTTGCTTTTGTCCGATTTCTTCGGTGTCTCGCTGGATTTCCTGTTCGGCAGAACAAACCATTCGACGAAAGGGGCTGACAGTTGAAATCAAAAACAATGAAGATCTGGTAATCCAGGCAGCCTCCGGCGACCGCGACGCGATGAACACGCTCTACAACCAGAACGCAGGATTTGTCAAGGAAATCGCCCGGGAAGCACATCGGCTCTGCGGTGATCCCGCCGGAACGAATTATTACGAGATGTATCAGGAAGCCGGCATTGCGTTTGTTGAGGCTGTCTATAGTTTCGAACCGGAGAAGGGTTTCCGCTTTCTGACCTATGCGGGCAGGTGTGTCCGGAACCGTGTGATCGACTGGCTGCGCGGAGAATCGGAAGGCAAATCTGACCTGTGCTACAACGACAACATTGCAACGCGCAAAGTCAATGAAATTGACGAGAGCATTCGCACCTATTTCGGTTTCAGCGAACTATCACAATCAGCGGAAACGATCTTCTTCCGGCAGTATTTTGTTGAAACGATCGAATCGGCGCTTACAGCCCTGACCCCACGCCAAGCCCGCTATATAGAATACCGTTTCGGATTCAGCGAAGAACAGGCGCATCCCCGCGCCGCCTGCGCACGGCACTTCGGGATTTCCTACAAAGATGCGGAGAAGACAGAAGCAGCCGCACTGGAAGCAATGCGTGCAATCTGTCACCAGCGGCTGGATTATATTGAACGGTTGCAGAACCCGTCCGATTCGTCAAGGGTAAAATGAACGGCAAGCCGCCCTTGACCAATCGCCCGGCTTCCGCCGTGGTGCAAATAAGGCCGCAATGGGCAAGTGTGCCATTGCAGCCGTAATAAATGATTCCCTCTATTGACAAGCGGATAAATATAATATATAATTTAGTCACAGTGGTTTGGGAGGTTTTATTATGAATATCGTACCGATGAGAGATCTGAAGGATACCGTGCGCATCGAGCAGCTTTGCGCCGGCGACAACGGCCCCGTGTTTGTGACGAAAAACGGCTACGGCCGACTGGTCGTGATGGATATCGATTACTTTGAGCGCACGATGCGCAAGGTCTATGAAGCCAGCGCCGTCAACAAGGGCGTTGACGATCTGCAGCAGGGCAAGACTGCGGACGGCAATACGATACTGGAAGAAATGAGATCGAAGTATGGCTTCTGATTACAAACTTCTCTTTACCGACGCAGCTGCCCGGGATCTGGACGAAACGCTGTCCTATCTTTGCGGCAAGCTGAAAAATCCGGTCGCCGCAAAGCATCTGTTTGACGGCATGCAGGCGGCACTCGGCAATCTTTGCGCCTTCCCGCGTTCCGGTGAGGCGGTGGAAAATGAATTCCTGATCCTGCAGGGCGTGCGCCGGGTAACCGTTGACAATTACAATCTTTACTATTCCCCTGACGAATCGAGAAAAACGATCACCGTTCTCCGCATTCTGTATGGCAGACGGGATCTGAACGCCATCCTGCGGGAAATGGGGATGTAGAGGAGGTGAACCTTTGAACGCTGTGATCTACGCGCGCTACTCCTCCGACAATCAGCGGGAGGAATCCATTGAGGGTCAGATCCGAGAATGCCGCGCCTACGCGGAAAAGAACGGGATCACGATCATCAAAAACTACATCGATCGCGCCCACACTGCCACGAACGACAATCGCCCGGATTTTCAGCGCATGATCAAGGACAGCTCAAAAGGCAATTTCGATCTTGTTCTCGTATGGAAACTCGACCGGTTTGCCCGTAACCGTTATGACAGCGCGCATTACAAGAATCAGCTCAAGAAGAATGGAATCAAGGTGATTTCCGCAACGGAAAACATTGCCGACGGGCCGGATGGGATCCTTTTGGAATCCGTTCTCGAAGGCATGGCTGAATACTATTCTGCCGAACTTTCGGTCAAAGTGAAACGCGGATTGACGGAAAACGCATTGAAGTGTAAATTCAACGGCGGCACGATGACTTTCGGATACAAGTTAGGACCCGAACAAAGCTATGAGATTGATCCTGTAAATGCACCCATTGTGCTTGATATTTTCAAACAATATGACTGCGGCAAAACCATAAAAGAGATCAGTCAATATTATTCGGAGAAAGGGCTTCCCCTGAAACCCGACATCAATTTCATAACTCGCATACTGCACAATCGCAAATATATCGGTGAATATCGCTACAATGAGATCGTTGTTTCCGACGGCATTCCGGCAATCGTTCCCGAGGATTTGTTCAACAGAGTGCAGGATCAGCTTGCCAGAAACAAAAAAGCGCCTGCGGCCAAGCGCGGCGATGACGGATATATCCTGACGACCAAGCTGTTTTGCGGATGCTGCAAGACGTTTATGGTCGGAGAAAGCGGCAGAAGCGCATCCAAAGGAAAGGTGTATCATTATTACCGCTGTGTGAATTCCAAGAAGAAAAAGACCTGTCAGGCAAAGCATAAATCCGTCAGAAAAGACCGAATCGAAGAAATTGTAATATCGGAAATCAAAAAGGCCGTTATGGATGATGCTTTCGTGGATGAATTTGCACGGCGCGCCTATCTCGCCCAGCAAGAGGAAAGCAGTGAACTGATCGTGCTGCGCAAAGAGCTTGCCGAAACAGAAAAAGGCATCAAAAACATGGTGGACGCCATTCAGGCCGGGATTGTCACCGAATCAACGAAGCAGCGGCTTTCCGACCTGGAGGCAGCAAAGAAGAACCTTGAAATCAGCATCGCCAAAGAAGAAATCAAAGCGCCCCTTTTCTCGGAAGACGAAATCCGCTTTTTTATCATGCGGTTTCGAAAAATTGATTATGATTCAACGGAAGGCAGAAGACTGGTCGTAGACCGTTTTCTGAACAGCGTTGTCGTTTATGATGACGACCTTCTGATCAACCTGAACTTCAAAAACGGTGCCAAGCAGGTCAACATAAAAGAACTCGATGCCCCTGCAAAACGTTCGAACTTGCAATCGTGCTCTCCGCCACGAAAAAAGCACCGCGAAAGCGGTGCTTTTTTCATGGCGGAAACAAGAACGACCGCGCCGGTTCCGGCGCGGGGCGAGCCGCCGAAGCGCCGCCGGTGGCGGATGAAGCGAGGCGGAAGCGTAGTGAGCAACAAGTCATGCGAGCGGCAGCGAAGCAGGACGCCGATTGCGAACTTGACCGAACGAGCGAAGCGAAGTGAGACCGTTGGTTCGAGTCCAACTGTCACCACCACACGAGAAGCTTGAGGAATCAGGCTTCTCTTTCTTTTTACTCTCGCCCGGGGGTACTCATTTTCCGTACACAAAGCTCGGAGTGGGCAAGGTGACGGTTCACCTAATATCCCAAACCTTCGATGTAAACGAAATCGCT
>JAFWCS010000414.1 GCA_017534365.1 Clostridia bacterium
GCAGCTGCGCAAGTGCGGGAGCAGCACGCGCGCGAGCGGCTGCGTGAGCGCGCGCGGAAACTTCGGCAGCTGCAGCGCAAGGCCGGCAGCGCCGCCGAGCAAATCGCCCGTGCAGCCCGCTTCCAATTCCGGAGCAAACAGCGAAAGCAAGCGCTCCGCATCCGCGCGCAGCTGCGGCTCGAGCGTCAGTTCATACAAATGGCCCAGCGCGGCGAGCATGCCGCCCACGCCGGACTGCAGCGAACCGCGCGCGTCGGAGATCGTCATCGGCCGCATCCGCGCGATCAGCTCGCCAAAGGATTCATATCGCTGCATCAGCAGGTGCCGGATCCACGGATCCTCCGTGCGATGATAGAGCGCGCCGTAGGCGCAGAGGATCCCGGCCAGGCCGTCATACAGGCCGAAGCCCGCGCTTTGCAGATAAAGATTGCCGTCCGCGCCGGACGCCAGCTGCATCCAGCGCGTGGAGAGCGCGTCGCTTACGCCGCCCTCGAGCAGATCCAGCGCCTGCATGGCCGCCGGCTTGCAGCGCAGCGGCACGGAGGCGCGCTTCTCAAGCGGACGCACGGCCGCGATCGCGTGGGAAAGAATGCGTCTCTGCGCCTCCATCCCCTCAAAGCTGAGCGCATCCAGCCGCGCCGCAACGGTTTCGGCGGGCGCGCGCGTAAAGAAATCCGGGCGCACGCAGACGCCGTCGCACCAGAGATCACGGCCTTCAAACGCCACGGTCATGCGCGGGATATCTCCGCGCAGCAGCGCCTGCGCCTCCGCAGCCGTCACGCGCTCCATGAACGCCGCGCGGTCGGGGCGCACGTCCTTCTCTTGCGCGGCGGAAAGCAGCGCGGTCAGCGTCGGCAGGCGTTTTCCCTCCGGCAATGCCTCTGCGAACTGGATCAGACGCGCGTAGACCTCGGTCGGACGCAGGAGCACGCGGCATTCGCAGCCTGCAAAGCCCGCGAGCGACGCGCGGAACCGGGCGCGATGCATCATCGCAGACAGCCAGGTATCGGCAAAGCCCGCGCAAAGCTCATTTTCGTAATCATTAATATAACAGGGCTGCCCGTCAAGGAGCAGCATGTTTTCTCCCTGGGGATCGCTGCCGATCAGGCCGGCGCACAGGGTCGCACGCCCGTCGACGACGTGCCAGTTCGGCAGCAGATGGGAGCGCAGGACCGAAAAAGCCAGGCTGTTGATTTCTTTCCCGTCCGGCGCGGTCACGGCGGAAAACAGCGTTTCCGCATCGACGAGCACGGGCGTATTCCGGCAGGCGATGATATTTTCCTCGTGCAGGTCCGTGCTGCCGAAGAGATAAGCGAGGAAAACCAGCGCGCCGCAGCGGCGGAAATACAGCGCGGCGTCCGCTTCGCTCTGCGCGGGTAAATGCGGCACGGCGGCGGCGTGATACCAGCCGTCCCCCTCCGCGATCACATGCTCGCAGGCGGGCACAAAACGAAAGCCTTCCTGCTTGAGAGAGAACAGGAAAGCTTCCAGCGCTTTTTCCGTCCGCGCGCTGCGCGGCTTTCGGTAATATGCGGTTTTGCCGTCGGCGACCAGCTCGACCTGCTTACCGCCGTGTCGGTCGCCGCGCGGCGTGATGTTCGGCTCGTTCATAAATTCGTTATTCTTCGATCTCGCCGTTTGCCTTCATTTCGTCATATTTTGCCTGCATCTTCGCCGCCTGCTCGGGATAGAGTTTCTTGAAGCAGAAGCGCGGGGAAACCTTGCCGAATTCGCCCATGTCACCGTAGTGGATGGCAACGCAGCGGCGGCATTTCTGCTGGAAAATGCAAGTTTCGCATTCCTCGAGAATCGGCACCTGATCTGCCCAGGCAACCAGTTGCTCCCAGGCAGCCTGCATGCCGGTCTTGCGCGGATCGACCGTAAACAAGTCAAAATTCGCGCAGGACTTCATTTCACCTTTCCAATTTACAGTGAAGGAGCAACGCCCGGCATTGCAGCTCAGGCCCTGCTTCGATTCGGAAGGAATCGGATCGGAAAAACTTGAGAAATAGCCTTTTTCAAATTCATCCAACGATTTCCCTCGAAGGATACTCAGATGCTGATGCTCAATTTTCTGATACTCATAATAGTCCGCCAACTGCGCGTCCAGCACGGCCTGATCGCATTTATTCTGGATATTTAACGCACTGGTCGGAAGAATAGAAATCTTCCTTTCCCGTGCATAGGCAAGCGCCGCTTCCAGGTCACACAAGTTTTCTTTTCCGGCAGTATAATTCAGGATGACGGTAAACTTGCGTTCCAAAAGCGCATCAAGATTCTGCATCACAGCGTCGAATGCCGCGCCGTTGCCGCAGTTGCGGGCATAGGTTTCCTTGCTCATGCCATAGAGCGTAATATAGATTTTGGAAGGAGGGCAGCGTTCGAACAGCTGCAGGATCTCATCTGTGATCATGGAGCCGTTAGAGATCATGCCCACCTGCAGCCCTTTATTATAGGCATACTCATAGAGCTGCAAAAAATCCGGATGGATCGTGCATTCGCCGCCGGTAAAGGTCATGCTGCTCACGCCA
>JAFWCS010000415.1 GCA_017534365.1 Clostridia bacterium
CCGCTGACATCCGCACCGTGCCCCATCCGGGCGGCGTCATCTGCTGCATCGGAAACGAGGGCGGCGGGCTGTCACAGGCTGCGCAGGACGCCTGCGCTGTGCGCGCCGTGATCCCCATGCGCGGCCGCGCGGAATCCTTCAACGCTGCGGCAGCGGCCGCAATTCTTGCCTGGGAGCTGCAACGATGAACGATCAACTGTATTGGATCTGGCTGTCCATGGCGCTGGGCGCCGGCGCGCGGACGGATGAGATCATGTCCGCCTTCCCGCATCCGCGCGCGCTGTATGAAACCGATCGCACCGGGCGGCTGCTCTCCGGCGTCTTCACCGGAAGCCAGCTGGACCGATTGGAGAAAACCACGCTGCAGGCAGCGGCGCATGCGGCCGAGCTCTGCGCGCGCAACGGCTGGCGCATCTGTACGCCGCAGGACGCAGGCTATCCGGTGCTGCTCAAGTCGCTGGTGGATCAGCCGCTCGCGCTTTACTGCGACGGCGAGATGGACTTTCTCAACCGGCGCGTAGCCGTCGGCGTCGTCGGCACCCGCAAGCCGACCGTCGAGAGCCTGAACATCGCCCGCCGCATCTCCGCCGATATGGCAGCGGCCGGCGCCGTCATCGTCAGCGGCGGCGCGCTGGGCATCGACAGCGCCGCGCACGAGGGCGCCCTGCTTGCAAACGGCAAAACCGTCTGCGTCATGGGCTGCGGCCTCGGCGTCGATTATCTGCGCGAAAACGAAGCGCTGCGGCGCGAGATCCGGCAAAACGGCGCGCTGATCTCGGAATTCCCGCCCTTTACTCCGGCCTCCCGGTTCACCTTCCCCACCCGCAACCGGCTGATTTCCGGCATGAGCTGCGGCGTTTTGGTCGTGGAAGCCGGTGAAAAAAGCGGCTCGCTGATCACCGCCCGCCGCGCAAACGAACAGGGCCGCGAGGTTTTCGCCATCCCCGGCAGCGTGCTGACCTCCGCCTACAAGGGCGTCAACCGCCTGATCCGCGACGGCGCGAAAGCCGTCACCTGCGCAGAGGACGTGCTGGACGCGTTCGCGATGATGTATCCCGACCGGCTGGATCTGACCGCCGCCGGGCAGTTTTCGCAGGCTGCGGCGCCTGCACAGCCGACGCAGCCGGCCGCTCCCGCCGCATCCGCTGCGCAAACGACCAAAAAAATTCCCGCCGCCCCTCTTGACCCGGATGCCGCATGCGTCTATAATCTCTTTGGCAGCGCGCCGCTGCATCCCGATGAGATCGCCGCCGCAACGGGGCTCCCGCCCGCGCGGCTGATCCCCGTGCTGCTGCAGCTCACGCTCGCCGATCTGATCGCGCCGACCGAGGGCGGCTGCTATATCCTCGCCGGTTGACCGCTGCTGCATGTCTGCCGTGACACAACGGCTGATATTCAGAAACGATGCAACCGAATCATTCTATCATCAGCAGGAGAACACTATGTCGAAACTTGTAATCGTGGAGTCGCCCGCCAAGGCGAATACCATCAAAAAATATCTCGGCAAAGATTATGACGTCGTCGCCTCCAAGGGCCACATCCGGGATCTGCCCGCCGCCAAGCTGAGCGTGGACGTCAACAACCACTATGCGCCGAAATACGCCCTGATCAAGGGCAAGGAAAAGCTCGTCAAGGAGCTGGAAGAAAAGGTGCGCAAAAGCGACGCCGTCTATCTCGCCGCCGACCCGGACCGCGAGGGAGAGGCCATCTCCTGGCATCTGGCAACGGTGCTGGGTCTGGATCTGAACCAGAAGAACCGCGTCACCTTCAATGAGATCACGCGCACGGGCGTGGCCAACGGCATGGCGCATCCGACGAAGGTCAACCTGGATCTGGTCAACGCGCAGCAGGCGCGCCGCATCCTCGACCGCCTGGTCGGCTACCGCCTGAGCCCCTTCGTTTCCCAGAAGATTCGCCGCGGTCTCTCCGCCGGGCGCGTGCAAAGCGTCGCCGTGCGGCTGATCGTGGACCGTGAAAATGAAATCAACGCCTTCGAGCCCGAGGAATACTGGATCATCGAAGCCAAGCTCGCCACCGCCCAGCGCCGCACCTTCACCGCCACGCTGCACGAGGATGAAAACGGCAAGGTCAAGATCAGCGACGCGGCGACCGCCAAATCCTACACGGACCGGCTCGACGGCGCGGTCTACACCGTCAAGTCCGTGAAAAAGGGCACCCGCAAGAAGAATCCGGCGCCGCCCTTCATCACCTCCACACTGCAGCAGGAGGCCTCGCGCAAGCTCGGCTTCCCCGCGGAGCGCACCATGCGCATCGCGCAGGAGCTGTATGAAGGCGTCACCGTTCCCGGCCACGGCACCATGGGTCTGATCACCTACATGAGAACGGACTCCCTGCGCATCTCCGAGGAGGCGCGCACAGCGGCCGCCGGCTATATCGCCAAGGCCTACGGCAAGGACTATCTGCCCGAAAAACCGGTCTACTATAAATCCCGCTCCAATGCGCAGGACGGTCACGAGGCGATCCGCCCCGCCGACCCCACCCTCGCGCCCGACGCGGTCAAGGGCGGTCTGACCGCCGATCAGTTCAAGCTCTATCAGCTGATCTGGATGCGTTTCATGGCCAGCCAGATGGCAAGCTGCGTGCAAAACACCGTCAAAACGGAGATCGTCGCCGCCAGGCCGGAAACGCCGCAGCAGTTCTGCGTGTTCACCGCCGCGGGCTATTCCGTGCGCTTCGACGGCTTCACCAAGCTCTATGATTTCGGCGATGAAGAGCAGGAAAAGGGCCTGCTGCCGGAATTCAAGGCCGGCGATACGCTGCGTCTGCGCGAGCTGAAATCCAACCAGCACTTCACCCAGCCGCCGCCGCGCTTCACGGAAGCGGCGCTGATCAAGGAGCTCGAGGAGAACGGCGTCGGCCGTCCGAGCACCTACGCGACCATTCTTTCCACGATCATCAAGCGCGGCTACGTGCAGCGCAAGCCCAAGACCAAGCAGCTCGCCCCCACGGAGCTGGGCATGGCGATCACCGGGCTGCTCAAGGAAAAATTCCCCAAGATCGTCAACACCAGATTCACCGCGCAGATGGAGTCGAACCTGGACGCCGTCGGCAGCGGCGAGATGGACTATATCAAAATGCTGGACGATTTCTACACGGATTTCGAGAAGACGCTGGACAAGGCCAAGACCGAAATGAAAAACGTCAAAATCCAGCTGGAAGAAGACACCACCGACATCCCCTGCGACAAATGCGGCCGGATGATGGTGATCAAGACCGGGCGCTACGGCCGTTTCCTGGCCTGCCCGGGCTATCCCGAATGCAAAAACGCCAAGCCCCTCGTGCTGCAGACCGGCGCGCAGTGCCCGAGCTGCGGCGGCGAGATCATCGAACGCCGCTCCAAGAAAGGACACACCTTCTACGGCTGCGGCAACTGGCCGAAATGCAGCTTCATGAGCTGGGATCCCCCGGCCGGAGAAGCCTGTCCGCAATGCGGCAAGGCGCTGTTCCGCAAAAAGACCGGCAAGCTGGTCTGCATGAATCCGGACTGCAAGTTTGAAAAATCCGGCGGCAGAGGCAAACGGAATGCGTAACGTCACCGTCATCGGCGGCGGCTTCGCGGGCGTGGAAGCCGCGTGGCAGCTGGCTGAACGCGGCGTCGCCGTCACACTGTATGAAATGAAGCCCGCGCGTTTTTCTCCCGCGCACAGCAGCGACGCGCTTGCGGAGCTGGTCTGCTCCAACTCCTTCAAGGCCACGCGCCTGGGCTGCGCGGCAGGCCTGCTCAAGGCGGAAATGGAAGCGCTCGGCTCGCTGTGCGTCGCCTGCGCAAAAGACACGGCCGTGCCCGCCGGCGGCGCGCTGGCCGTGGACCGCGCGCAGTTTTCCGCGCTCGTCACGTCGCGCATCGCCGCCCGCCCGGAGATCACGCTCGTGCGTGAAGAGGTCACGCAGCTGCCGGAGAACGGCACGGTCATCGTTGCCGCCGGTCCGCTGGCCTCCCCCGCGCTTTCCGACGCCATCGCGGCGCTCTGCGGCGGCAGCCTGAGCTTTTTTGACGCCGCGGCGCCGATCGTTGCGGCGGAGAGCGTGGATATGGACTTCGCCTTCACGCAGTCGCGCTATGACCGGGGCGACCCGGAGGATTATATCAACTGCCCGATGAACAAGGCGGAATACGAGGCGTTTTACGAAGCGCTGATCGGCGCCGAATCCGCGCCGCTGCACGCGTTTGACCGGCGCAAGGGCGTCTATGAGGGCTGCATGCCGATCGAGGTCATGGCCGCGCGCGGGCACGATACGATCCGCTTCGGGCCGATGAAGCCCGCCGGGCTGCGGGATCCGCGCACCGGCCACCGCCCCTGGGCGAATCTGCAGCTGCGCAAAGAGAACGCCACCGGCACGATGTATAATCTGGTCGGCTTTCAGACCAATCTGAAATTCCCGGAGCAGCAGCGCGTCTTCTCCATGATCCCGGCGCTGCACCGCGCGGAATTCCTGCGCTTCGGCGTGATGCACCGCAACACCTTTCTGGATTCGCCGCGCGTGCTGAACAGCGATTTCAGCTGCCGTCAGCGGGAAAATCTCTATTTTGCCGGGCAGATCACCGGAGTGGAGGGCTATATGGAATCCGCCGCCTCCGGCATACTCGCCGGCCTCAACGCCGCGCGCAGCCTGCAGGGCAAAACGCCGTTTTTGCCCGCGGCCGAAACCATGCTCAGCGCCCTCGCGCGCTATATCAGCGACAGCTCGATCCGGGAGTTCCAGCCCATGGGCGCCTCCTTCGGTCTGCTGCCGCCGCTTGAAACGAAGATCCGCGACAAAAAGCTGCGCAACGAGGCGCTTTCCGCCCGCGCGCTGCAACGTCTGCAACAAGAGATCAACCTTTACGGGATCAACGAATAAGGAACGAGGTGTTTTTGTGATCCTTGAAAAACTGCTTGCGCTCCTGAGCGAAGCCTACGGGTATGAAGAAGTCGAGCTGGAGGAATCCACGGTGCTCGAGGAGCTTGCCGGCGATTCGATGGAGCTGGAGGATCTGATCCTGGCCATCGAAAGCGAATTTGAAGTCGACCTCAGCGATGAGAATTGCGGTGCGCTGACCGTCGCGGAATTAGCTGACTGCATCGAAGATGCGCTCAGCGAGGACTGAGGAGAACGCAATGGACGAAGCACTGGAAGCCCTGCAGAACAAGCTGGGCTATCACTTTCATGATCTTTCGCTGCTGCGCACGGCGCTTACGCATTCCTCCTATGCCAATGAGCACGGCGGCGGCGTTGTCTGCAACGAACGGCTGGAATTTCTCGGAGATTCCGTGCTGGGCTTTGTGACGGCGCGCTATCTTTATGATAAATACAATCTGCCCGAGGGCGAGCTGACGAAGCACCGCGCCGCAAAGGTCTGCGAGCACGCGCTCTATGTCTTCGCGCAGGAGCTCTCGCTCGGCGAGGCGCTGCGTCTGGGCAAGGGCGAAAAACGCACCGGCGGCGACCGCCGCCCCTCCATCCTGGCGGATGCGTTCGAGGCCGTGCTGGCCGCCGTCTATCTGGACGGCGGGCTGGAGCCGGCAAAAAAGATCGTGCTGCGGTTCGTTTCCGGCCACGACGAGCTGGAGAAGGCGCGGGATTATAAAACCATCCTGCAGGAGGTCGTGCAGCGCAATCCGGAGGAGCACGTGGAATACGTGCTCACCGGTGAAACTGGCCCGGACCACGCGAAGGTGTTCACCGTTGAGGTGCATCTGAACAGCAACGTCATCGGCAGCGGCACCGGCAAGAGCAAAAAGCTCGCCGAGCAGCAGGCCGCGAAGGAA
>JAFWCS010000048.1 GCA_017534365.1 Clostridia bacterium
ATATCTGCACATCGACGTCATGGACGGCGACTTCGTGCCGAATTTCTGCCTCGGCTCGGATTACTGCCGCCGTCTGAAAGCGAAGACGCGCATTCCGCTGGATCTGCATCTGATGGTGACCGCGCCCGGACAGAAGCTCGGCGTGTTCCCGGTCGGGCCGGGGGATTTCGTTTCCGTCCATTATGAGAGCACCCCCGCCGTCGCCGCCGCGCTTGCGCAGATCCGCGCGACCGGGGCAAGCCCGATGCTGGCGATCAATCCCGATACGCCCGTCGAGGCCGTGCTGCCCTTTCTGGACGCCATTGACGGCGTGCTGCTCATGACGGTGTTCCCGGGCTTTGCGGGGCAGTCGATGGTGCCCGGCTCGCTCGAGCGCATCACCGCCCTGCGCCGCCTGCTGGACGCAAACGGAAAAGCCGCCCTGCGCATCGAGGTGGACGGCAATGTCAATTATGAAAAAGCGCCGCTGATGCGGGATGCCGGCGCCGATCTTTTTGTGGTCGGCACGTCGAGCATCCTCGGCCCCGGCGATCTGACGGAAAATATCGAAAAAATGCGCCGCCTGCTGGCAGAAAGGGGATCCCGATGAAGGTTCTGGTGTTCGGCTCGTTCAATATCGACCACGTCTATGCCATGCCGCACCTGCCCGCAAGGGGTGAAACGCTCTATTGCGCGGGCTATGAGGTCCACGTGGGCGGCAAGGGTCTGAATCAGGCGCTCGCCCTCCAGAAGGCCGGGGCGCAGACGGTCGCCGCCGGCAAGGTCGGCCCGGACGGCGCGTATCTGACCGATTATCTCAAGGCCGGCGGCGTGGACGTTTCCGCCGTTGCCGTTTCCGACGTGCCCACGGGCCACACGATCATCGAATGCGATCCCGACGGGCAGAATCAGATGATCCTCTTCGGCGGGGCGAACCGCGCGATCACCGAGGCGGACTGCGACGCGGTGCTCGCCGCGCACGGGGACGCCGCGCTCCTGCTCACGGAGTATGAAACCTCCTGCGTGGAGCCGATGCTGCGCAAGGCGAAGGCGTCCGGCATCCGCACGGCCTTCAACCCCTCGCCGTTCGTCGAGGCGCTGCGCGATTTCCCCTATGAGCTCGTGGACTGCATCGTCCTCAACCAGAGCGAAGGGGAGAGCATCACGGGCGAGCGCGATCCGGAGGCCGCCGCCCGGGCGCTGCATGCGCGCAATCACGGCGAAGTGATCCTGACCCTCGGCGCGGACGGCGCGCTCTATTATGACGGCACCGAGCTCGTGCGCGCGCCGGCTTTCCGCGTCAACGCCGTGGATACCACCGGCGCGGGCGACACCTTCACCGGCTACTGCCTGCACGCGCTGCTTTGCGGCGCTGACCCGCGGGATGCCCTGCGGATCGGCCAGGCCGCCGCGGCGATCGAAGTGACCCGCCCCGGCGCCGCCGAAACCATCCCCGACCGCCCGCAGGTCGAAGCCTTCCTGCAGGCGCAGGGCAATGCGATCTGAGATACGCCCGATCAGACGAAAGGAGGATCGACCGATGAAACACCTGCTTGC
>JAFWCS010000416.1 GCA_017534365.1 Clostridia bacterium
CACAAAAGTAGGCTGGATCAGATGTTCTTCCGCATACTGTTCAAAGAAGAGGTTCAGGATATCGCCCTTTTTGTGGCGCTGTTCAAATTCCACATGATGCTCTTTGGCGATCGCGCGGGCTTCTTCCAGCGTGTGGATCTCATTCCAGTCGACGCCGGCATACTGCCTGACCGCGTCGATCATCGTCAGGCGCGCAAACGGCTTTTCGAGATCCATTTCGATGCCGTTGTAGGAAATCTGCGCGGAGCCGACGACCGTTTTTGCAAGATGGCGGTAGAGATTCTCCGTCAGATCCATCATGCCGTGATAGTCCGTGTAGGCCTGATAGAGCTCCATGAGCGTGAATTCGGGATTGTGGCGGGTGTCAACGCCTTCGTTGCGGAAAACGCGGCCGATCTCATAGACTCGTTCAAAGCCGCCGACGATCAGGCGCTTGAGATAGAGCTCAAGCGAAATGCGCAGCTTGACGTCCTCGTTCAGCGCGTTGAAATGCGACAGGAACGGTCTTGCGGCGGCGCCGCCGGCGTTGGAAACAAGGATGGGGGTCTCGACCTCCATGAAGCCCTGCGCGTCGAGATAATTGCGGATCTCCTTGAGGATCGCCGAGCGCTTGAAGAAGGTGTCCCGCACCTCGGGATTCATGATCAGATCCAGATAACGGCGGCGATAGCGGGTGTCCGTATCGGTCAGGCCGTGGAATTTTTCCGGCAGCGGCAGCAGGGATTTGGAGAGCAGGCGCACCGCCTTGGCGTGCACGGAGATTTCGCCGCGCCGGGTGCGGAAGACGAAGCCCTTGATCTCGAGCAGATCGCCGATATCCCACTTTTTGAATTCGGCAAAGCTCTCCTCGCCGATCTCGTCCACGCGGACGTAGACCTGGATGCGGCCGTTGCGGTCGCGCAGGTCGATGAAATTTGCCTTGCCCATATCGCGGCGGCTCATCATGCGGCCGCAGACGGAAACGTCGGTATTCTCCAGCTCATCGAACCGCGCGGCGATCTCGTCGGTATGCACAGTCTGCTCGGCGGTCGTGATCCGGAACGGATCCTTGCCTGCCGCCTGCAGTGCTTCCAGCTTCTCAACGCGGATGCGGCGCTGCTCGTTTTCGCTCGGCGCCTGCTCCGCCTGGGTCGGAAGGACGGTTTTCTCTTCGGACATCTTTTCCATTCCTTTCTCTGAAAAGATCAATGCGGCAGATGCGACTGCCGCAGGAATCGGTTTATTTCGTGATTTCGAGGATCTTCATTTTCGAAACCTTGCCGTTGGGCATATGCACCTCGGCGATCTCGCCGGCTTTCTTGTTCAGGATCGCCTGCCCGACGGGAGAAAGATCGGAGATGACGCCGTGAGCCAGATCGCTCTTGCCGAGGATCTTGAATTCCAGCTCTTCGTTGAAATCCAGATCGAGGAGCTTGACCTTGGAGCCGATGTGGACGATTTCGGTGGAAACGTCTTCCTCATCCAGGATCGTCGCCTTGCGCAGGGTGGCTTCGAGCCGCGCAATCTCATCCTCCATCTTGGCCTGGTCGTTCATCGCCTCATCGTATTCGGCGTTTTCGGACAGGTCGCCGTGGGAGCGGGCTTCCTTGATCTTTTCGGCGATATCGTCTCTGCCGGTGGTTTTCAGATAATTCAGCCGTTCCACAAGGGCATTGTAATCTTCTCTGGTGAATACAGTCTGTTTTTCCATGATCTCGGTTCTCCTTTGATATTGAGGTACGGCGACTGCTGCGCGCCGTTCTGCGTTTAGAATCCGCTATATTATATAAAATATATATAACTATGTCAAGTTAAAATTTTGTAACCTTTTGTCCTGCGCGGCGGCTGAGAACCAGACGCGCAGCGCCGCCGGCGCGCCCGCAAGATCGGGAAAGATCGCGGCGCGGTAATCCGGACAGGCGCACAGCTCGGTCAGTGCGCCCGCAAAAGCGAGCGTCTCCACGCCCTCCGGCAGCAGGGCGGCGTGGGTCGGCCGCAGGGGAAAGGCCCGGCCGGTCAGCTCCGTTGCCGCCGTGTTTGCAGGCTGCGCTGTCAGCAGGCAGGCGTTTGCAGGCGCGTTTGCCGGGATGCCGCTGCAGCAGATCAGAAGCTCCGGACCCGCTGCGGGTCGATAGAAATCGCGCAGCAGCGCCGCGCCGGCCTTCTGCATGGCCGCAATGCTGACCGGGATATAGCGCGCCGGCGCCGATGTCAGAACGCGCAGACCGGCGGCGTAGGGGAGCAGGGCAAGCGCCTCGGCGGCCAGCAGTCCCCCGCGGTCGCAGAGCGTCACGGTCAGCCCCTGCGGCGGCAGCTGCGCCGCGCCCAGCAGGGCGATCGCCGACCGAAACAGCACCTTTGCGCGGAACGCGGCGGCGTCATAACGGCGGAAGCGCGGATCCGGCGGCAGCGTCAGCGCGGCCGGCGCGAGCAGCCGGGCCGTGTAGCGGCCGCAGTGCACCGCCACGGCCTCCCA
>JAFWCS010000417.1 GCA_017534365.1 Clostridia bacterium
ACATCATCGGCCGCATGGGGCTGCCCTACGCGGAGCGGAAGATCAACATCATCAGCATCGCCATGGATGCGCCGGCGGCTGTCATCGACGCGCTGACTTCGCAGATCGCCGCGCTTGACGGCGTGCAGGTGCAGGCTGTGACCGCCCGATAAGAAACGGAGCCGTTTTGAGCGTTTATCGTTATCAGATGCATTGCCACACTACGCCGTGCAGCCACTGCGGACGCATGTCCCCGGCGGATCTGGTCGACGGGCTGCTTGCAGCGGGGTATCAGGGGTGCGTGATCACAAATCATTTCTACTACGGCAACACCGGCGTGAGCCGCCTGCTGCCGTGGCGGAGCTTTGTGCGCGCTTACGCAAAGGACTACGAGGAGATCTGCGCCTGCGCCGCGCCGCACGATCTCGATATCCTCTTCGGCCTGGAGGAGGGTGTCGGCCTGGGCAGGGAGATCCTGTGCTACGGCTTTTCGCCGTCGCTGATCGCGGCGCATCCCGAGCTGCGGGTCTGCGGCGCCGCGCAGTGGCATGCCCTCGCGCAGGCGCACGGCGGCCTGATCCTGCAGGCGCATCCCTTCCGCGACCGGGATTATATCGAAGCGCCGGGCGTGCTGCCGCTGGATCAGATCGACGGGATCGAGGTGCTCAACGGCGGCAATACCCTGCGCAACGATTTGGACGCGGCTGCGTTTGCCGCAGCGCATCCGGAGCTGATCACGATCTCCGGCGCGGATGCGCACACGACGGACGCCGTCGGCTTCGCGGGCATTGCGACCGATCGGCGCATAAAAACGAATGAGGACCTCGTCGAGGTCCTCAGAAGCAGGCAATATCAAGTGATCGAATGATCAGATCGGTTTATCATCATCACCGCGGGCGGCAGGCCTTCTGCCTCTGCGGTGATTTTGATTGTTTCGGCGTTTGGATCGGGCAGGACAAAGGCGATCAGCCGGCCGCAGAGCGTCTGCCGGTGCGCCGCGGAATACGGCGTCAGATCGTTCAGCCGTCCGTTTTCGATGCCGCGCAGCGCGCCGCCTTCGACGGAAAAGCGGACGTCGCGCTCCTCGGCGGCCGGAACGCCGCATGCATCTGTGAGCAGCGCCTCGATCTGGATCAGATCCCGCGCCTGCGTTTCGACCTGCGCGAGCGTCAGCTTCGACGGCACGCCCGCCGTTGACAGCGTTGCCGCGACGGTCTCTTCGCCGCGCCGGCAGACCGCGTGCAGCGCGCCGGCTTCAAACGCCAGCGGCCATTTGACGCAGCAGCCGTCCGCGTCCGTCAGCGTCTTTTTGCCGAGTGAAACGCCGTTCAGGAACAGCTCGACGGTTTCCGCGTTTGTGTAGACGATGGCATTGACCGCTGCGCCTGGGGCGTGGTTCCATTGCGCGCGCTCCTGCCAGCGGGTTCCCGCCGGCTCGCTCGCAAGCGCCGCCGTCAGCGTGTCGCTCCACAGCGCCTTGCGATGATAATACCGCGCTTTCGGAAAGCCCGCCAGATCCAGGATCCCCGCGCCGCTCGCCCGCCACGGCCAGCCGCTGCATTCGCCGAGATAGTCGATCCCGGTCCAGAGGAACTGCGCGCTGATATCCGCGCGGTCCCGCACGGCATGCCACTGCTCGGCCGTGTGGCCGTTTTCGCTGCCGAGGATCACGCGCGCCGGATGCGCCGCGCGATGCGCTTCATACAGGGTTTCTTTATAATTGTATCCGACGACGTCCAGCGCGTCCGTCAGGCCGATCTGCTCGCTCATTTCAGGGAAGGCGAGCGCCGCCGTGACCGGGCGGGTGGCGTCGTGCTTTTTTATGATGGCAGCCAGTTCTTTTCCGACGGCCGTCAGCCGTTTTGCGTCGGGCTTGTTGCGGTCGAATCTGCGCTCCTGCTCGGGCTTGTTCGCGTCGTTGTTGCCCGTTGCGATCTCAAAGGCATGGTGCACGTAGGGGTCGTTCGGGTAATCGATCTCGTTGCCGATGCTCCAGAGAATGACGCTCGGGTGGTTGCGGTCGCGCAGTACCATCGCAGCGAGATCCGCTTCATGCCACTGCGGGAAGTCCTCATAATACCCGTAGTGCTTCGGCGGATAGACGTTGTGGCCGTGCCACCATTTATTCTTGCAGCCCTCCCATTCGTCGAAGGCCTCGTCCATGACCAGAAAGCCCAGCCGGTCGCAGAGATCGAGCAGCTGCGGGGCGGGAGGATTGTGGCTTGTGCGGATCGCGTTGCAGCCGCAGGCCCGGAGCGTTTGCAGCCGCCGCTCCCAGACGCTTTCAAAGAAGGCCGCGCCCAGCGCCCCGGCGTCGTGATGGACGCAGACGCCCCTGAGCTTCATCGGCGTGCCGTTCAAATAAAAGCCCGTGTCCGCGTCAAAACGGAAGGTGCGGATGCCGACCGGGATGCGCAGACTGTCGGTCTGCCTGCCGTTCGGATCGAACGCCGCGCAGTGCAGCGTATAGAGATGCGGCTGCGCCGGGGACCACAGCTTCGGCACCGGCACGGTCAGCCGCAGCGTGCCGTCCTGCCCGTCCGTCCGGGCCTGCGCAAGGAGGACGCCGCCGTCTGAAAGGGCAAACTGCGCCGTTCCCGCGCCACTGAGCGCAAAGTCGACCGCCAGCGTCGCGCTTTCCGCGTCGGCCGCGACCGTGCGGCAGAAGACGCCGCGCCCGTCCTTGAGGAAAAACGGCCGGTCGCCGACCGTCAGACGCACCGGGCGATAGACGCCGCTGCCGGTGTACCAGCGGGAATCCGCGTCGTGCAGGTGGGAAACCTTCACGGCGATCACGTTCTCGCCGGCCTTCAGATAGTCGGAGATCTCATAAGTGAAGCTGCTGTAGCCGTAGGGCCGTTTGCCGAGGTAGTTGGAATTGATCCAGACCTGCGCATTGTTGTAAACGCCCTCAAACGTCAGATGCGCCGCCTGCGTCGTCTGCGCCCCTGTGAGCGTGAAGCGGCCGCGATACCAGCCCACGCCCGCCGGCAGATAGCCGGTGCCGCTCGAATACTCCTGCGAGAATTCCGCCTCCACCGCCCAGTCGTGGGGCAGCGTCACCGCGCGCCACGCGCCGTCGTCATAGCCCTGATACCAGGCCTCCTCGGCCTCGCCGAGGTGAAATCTCCATTGCAGCTTCGGCTCCATATAACGCGCCTCCTTCTCTGTTCTCGCTGTCAGTATGACATATCCGCACAGGAAAATCAATCTTTATTTTGCGCATGACTGACAGGATTGACAAGAATTAAGCAAAAAAAGCCGCCGATTTGGAATAAATAAAGGTTTACAAACGACAAAAAAAGTGCTACTATTATTCTGATATCATACGGCATTCCGTCGTATCAGTAATTAGGAGGAATTAACATGGCAAGAAAAATGAAGACCATGGACGGCAACAACGCTGCGGCA
>JAFWCS010000418.1 GCA_017534365.1 Clostridia bacterium
CTCCGCCATGAAGGACTGGGCGGTGGAGAACGGGGCGACCCATTTCACCCACTGGTTCCAGCCGATGACCGGCATCACCGCCGAGAAGCACGACAGCTTCATCACCCCGACTGAGGACGGCGGCGTGCTGATGGAATTCTCCGGCAAGGAGCTCGTGCGCGGCGAGCCGGACGCCTCCTCCTTCCCGAGCGGCGGCCTGCGCGCGACCTTTGAGGCCCGCGGCTACACGGCCTGGGATCCGACCTCCCCCGCCTTCATCAAGGAGGGCGCGCTGTGCATCCCCACGGCGTTCTGCTCCTACGGCGGTGAAGCGCTGGACACCAAAACGCCCCTGCTGCGTTCAATGGAAGCGATCAACCGGCAGGCAAAGCGCATCATGAAGCTTTTCGGCGCGGAGGGCTCCGGGGTCAAGACCACCGTGGGCGCCGAGCAGGAATACTTTCTGATCGACAAGGCGCTCTATCTCAAGCGGCCGGATCTGATGTTCACGGGCCGCACCCTCTTTGGCGCAAAGCCGCCGAAGGGGCAGGAAATGGACGACCACTATTTCGGCTCGATCAAGCTGCGCGTGGCGGCGTTCATGAAGGAGCTGGACGTCGAGCTGTGGAAGCTCGGCGTGCTGGCCAAGACGGAACACAACGAAGTCGCCCCCGGTCAGCATGAGCTGGCCCCGATCTTCACGATCACCAACATCGCCACCGACCACAATCAGCTGATGATGGACGTCATGCAGAAGGTGGCGAAAAAGCATGACCTGATCTGCCTGCTGCACGAGAAGCCCTTCGCCGGCGTCAACGGCAGCGGCAAACACAACAACTGGTCCATTTCCAGCGACGGCTGCAACCTGCTCGAGCCGGGCGACACGCCTGCCGAGAACGCGCAGTTCCTGCTGTTCCTGTGCGCCGTGATCAAGGCCGTGGACGATTATCAGGATCTGCTGCGCATTTCCGTGGCCAGCGCCGGCAACGACCACCGCCTCGGCGCGAACGAAGCCCCGCCCGCGATCCTCTCCATGTTCCTGGGCGACGAACTGACCGAAATCCTGACCGCGATCGAAAACGACGCCGTCTACGGCGCGAAGGAAAAGACGCTGCTGAAGGTCGGCGTCCACATCCTGCCCCGCTTCTCAAAAGACGCGACCGACCGCAACCGCACCTCGCCCTTCGCCTTTACCGGCAACAAATTTGAATTCCGCATGCTCGGCTCCGCCAATTCCATCGCGAGCGCGAATATCGTGCTGAACACCGCGATCGCGGAGTCGCCGAAATCCTATGCCGACCGGCTGGAAAACGTTGAAGACTTCGAGGAGGCGCTCCACGCGCTGATCAAAAAGACGATCAAGGATCACAAGCGCATCATTTTCAACGGCAACGGCTACGACGACGCCTGGGTCAGGGAGGCGCAGGCGCGCGGACTGCTGAACCTGCGCACGACGCCGGACTGCCTGCCCTGCCTGCTGAGCGAGAAGAACGTGCAGCTTTTCGCCGATCACAAGGTCTTCAGCCGCAGCGAGCTGGAGGCGCGGTATGAGATCTATCTCGAGAATTACTGCAAAACCGTCAACATTGAGGCCGTCACGGCCCTGATGATGCTCAACAGGGAGATCCTGCCCGCGATCTCCGCCTTCGTGCGGGAGCTGACCGAAACCGCCGCGGCGAAGACCGCCGTGCTCGGCCCGGCCTGCTGCGAATACGAGCTGAGCACCTCAGCCACCCTCGCGAATCTCTGCAACGAGATCTACGCCGGCCAGAAGGAGCTGGACGCCCTGCTGCAGACCGCCCGCGCATGCGAAAGCAAAGAAGCGGAAGCGGCGCTCTTCAAGGATCGCATCCTGCCGCTGATGGAAGCCGTGCGCGCCAAGGTGGACGCCGCCGAAGCGCTTACGCCCACCGGCCGCTGGCCCTATCCCTCCTATGCGGATATGCTGTTCAGCGTGCAATAAGGACAACTGCATAAAGCAACCAGCCCGCGGAGTTTTTGACGCTCCGCGGGCTGGCTTTTTATTGTACGACGAAAACCCCCGGCAATGCCGGGGGTTCAAAAAAGCTTAAGCGATGAATATACAAAGAGGACTCCTTTTGGTAGAATAAGAATGCGGCTACCAACTGCATTCAAGAACCAAAA
>JAFWCS010000419.1 GCA_017534365.1 Clostridia bacterium
ACCTTCACGGTTAATACCGAGACCGTGTCGCTGACCGGCGTAGGCCTGCCGACCTATTCGTATTATTACGATAACGCGACGGCAAGCAATCTGGCGGATACCTTCCCCTATATCCTGCAAAGTGAGATCCTCACGGAGGCGATTGCCGAAGACCTCGGCCTGCGGTATGTGCCCGCGGCGCTGTCGGCGCAGGCGGTGTCCTCCACCAATATGTTCACGCTCACGGCGATCGGCGGCAATCCGCAGCAGACCTATGACGTGCTGGTCTCCGCAATGAAGCATTATCCGGACGCCGCCAAGTATCTGGTGGGCAACGTCCGGCTGACCATGATCACGGAGCCGCAGCTGCCGAAGGAGCCGACCAACAAATTCACCTACGTCGTTGCGCTCAAGGGATTTGCAATCGGGTTTGCGCTCGGCGCGGCCTGGATCCTGCTTTACGCCGTGTTTCGCAAGACCGTGCGCACAAAGAAGGAGATCAAGCAGCTGCTGCATTGCGAGGTGGTCGGCACTCTGCCGGAGGTCACCTTCAAGAGGTATAAAAAGCAGGAGATCGACCGCACCATTCTGATCCGGAATGAACGCATCGGCAAGGGCTTTCTGGAATCTGTTCGCGTGTTCAGAAACAGCTTTATCCACATGCTGCAGCCGGATGAAAAGGTGGTCATGATGACCAGCACGGCACCCGGCGAGGGCAAAACGACAGCCCTGGTCAATCTGGCGCTTTCGCTTGCGGATGCCGGCAAGCGGGTGCTGCTGGTCGATGCGGATCTGCGCAACCCGAGCGTTGCGCCCGCGCTGGGTCTGAGCAACGACATTCTGACCTTTGAAGGGGAGGACGTGTTCTACAAAACGACGCAGCTGGAGGATTTCGGTCTGACCTACCTGCGGTTCACGGATGCGTCAAACGCCTATTGGAAGGTCGTCAAGTCCGATTATCTCAAGGAAGTGTTCGACGCGCTGCGCGACGAATATGATTATATCCTCGTTGACACGCCCCCCTGCGGGCTGGTCTCCGACACGTCGCTGATCGCGCAGGCCGTGGATGCGATCGTCTACGTCGTTCTGCAGGATACGGTGCGCGTGAACAAGATCCTGGGCGGCATGGATTCCGTCAGCCATTCGAACGCGCGCCTGCTCGGCGTGGTGATGAACGGCGCGCAGTCCGGCTTCGCGGGCTACGGAGAGAACTACGGCTACAGCTACGGAGGCTACGGCCATTACAAGAGCTATTCCCGCTATGGTTACGGCTACGGTTACGGCTACGGCTATGAATACGGCGGCGAACAGCGCCGATCGCTGATGCGCAGACGCTCCGCGCAGAATGACGAGTCGCAGCCGACCGAATCCTGACGGCGTCCGCAGACGGAAGCCGAATTGATTGTCGATCTGACAGAAAGGTGTCACCCTATGAAATATCTGATTGTTGCAGCGCATCCCGATGACGAAGTGTTCGGCGCGGGGGCGACGATTTGCAAACTGACGCAGGCGGGTCATAAAGTGGACGCCTGCATCCTCTCCGGCAAGGCGGAGGCCCGCTCCTATCGCCCGGGCGATGAAGAGCTTGCGTCCGACATGCGCAACAGCTTTGATATCACCGGGATCCGGGAGGCGTTCATTGAGGAATTCCCCAACATCAAGATGAATACCGTGGAGCATCTGCAGCTGGTGAAGGCGATCGAGTCCGCGATCCTGGAGGCAAAGCCGGACGTGGTCATCACCCATCACCCTGCGGACGTCAACAACGATCATTTTCACACCTCACTGGCCTGCCAGGCGGCGATCCGCCTGTTCCAGCGCCGCCCGATGGCTTCGCCGATCCAGGAGCTGTGGTATATGGAAGTGCCTTCCTCCACCGACTGGTGCGTGAATACGGCAATGAATCAGTTTGACCCGAATCTGTTTGTGGAGATCGGTGAGGACGGCATTGCGCAGAAGCTCAAGGGCATCGCCGCTTACGGCGGCGTGCAGCGGCCGTTCCCGCATCCGAGCAGCGAGGAGGCCATTCGCGGTCTTGCGGCCTATCGCGGCGCGCAGTCCGGCTGCAACTACGCGGAGGCGTTTCAGGTCGTCTTCCGCAGGATCACTTTCTGATTGGATGTGAAGTGTTGAATCCGAAAACAGCCAGGCGCGTCAAACGCGCATTCGATCTCGGAACGGCGCTGGTCGGCGGCGTGGCCGCCGCGCCGGTGCTGCTCGGCGCGATGGCGGTCGTGCATCTGAAGTCGCCGGAGGATCCGGTGATCTTCCGCCAGACGCGCACGGGCTTTCACGGCGCGCTGTTCACGATCTACAAGCTGCGCTCGATGACGAACGAACGCGATGCGAACGGTGAGCTGCTGCCCGACGGCATGCGGCTCAAGCCCTGGGGCGAAGTGATCCGCAGGCTGAGCATCGACGAGCTGCCGCAGATCCTCAACATCGTCAGAGGCGAAATGTCCTGGGTCGGGCCGCGCCCGCTGCTGCCGGAGGAAATGAACGTCATGACCCCGCAGGAGCAGGCGGAGCGGCAGTCCGTGCTGCCGGGCGTGACCGGCTGGGAGGCCGTCAACGAAGCGCTGTCCGATTCCCGGCGGCGCATGGCGGAGTTCGATCTGGAGTACGTGCGCAACTGGTCGCTCGGCTTTGATCTGAAGATTCTGCTGCGCACGGCCGCGATCCTGGCCGGCGTCGGCCGCGCACCGGATGAACTGCGCGCGCCGGAGCTGAAGGAAGAAGAGCTGCGATCACAGGAAAAAGAAGAGGAGATCGTTTGATGGTCGTTTCCATCCATCAGCCGGATTACATTTCTTATCTCGGCTATTATTATAAAATCAGCCGCGCGGACGTGTTTATTTTTCTGGACAACTGCCAGTTTTCCAACGACAATATGCACCACTGGAACCGGATCAAAACGCCGCAGGGTGAATGCAGGCTGAAGATCCCCGTCGTGCAGCATCTCGGCGACCGCATCCTCGACGTGCAGACGCGGGATGCCCTCGGCTGGAAGGAAAAGCATCTGAAGACGATCCAGATGAACTATTCCCGCGCGAAATACTTCAACGATTTTTATCCCTGCTTCCGCGAGCTGCTGCTCACGGCGTATCCGAATCTCGCGGAGCTGAATATCGCGATCAATACCGAGATCGTCCGGCGCTTCGGCCTCGGCGCGCGGCTGCTGCGTGCGAGCGAGCTGCCGGTCGAGACCGTGCGCGAGGCGCGGGTGATCGATCTGGTGAAGGCCGTCGGCGGCGACGTTTATATCTCCGGCCACGGCGCAAAGGCCTATCAGGTGGATGAACACTTCGAAGCGCAGGGCATCCGGCTGGTCTATACGGATTACGCGCCGATCACCTATCCGCAGCTCTGGCCGGCCGCCGGCTTCCTGCCCTATATGTCGACGCTGGATTATATCTTCAACTGCGGCTTTGACTGGGACGGCGTGGAGCGCGCGGTCGCCGCGCAGAAAGGAACGGTCTGAGCATGGAGATCGGGAGCTTTTTGCCGCTTGCGTTTGCATCCGGGAAGGAATATTATCGCGCAGCGGCGGGCGTCGCCCGGCTGAATACCGGCCGCGCCGCGATCTGGCACGCCTTTCGCGTGACGGGCTGCGAAACGCTCTGGCTGCCGTATTATCAGTGCGATACCGTGCGGGAGTTCCTGCATCGCAAGGGCTGCGCACTGCGCTTTTATCACATCAACGACCGCTTTGAACCGACGGATCTGACCCCTGCGGCACAGGACGCCGTGCTGCTGGTCAATTATTACGGCGTCTTCTCCGCGCAGCGGATGGCAGCGCTTGCCGCGCAGTACGCGCATCCGATCATCGACAACTGCCAGGCGTTTTTTGCGCAGCCGTTCGATCACGCGCTGCACGTGTATTCCGCGCGGAAATTTGTCGGCGTGCCGGACGGCGCCTACGTCGTCGGCCCCGGGGCGGAGCAGTTCTGCGCGTCCTATCCGCAGGGCTGTTCCAGCGATACCGCCGGCTTCCTGCTGATGCGGATCGAATACGGCTGCGAGGGCAAGTCCTACGCCGCCCGCATGCGGAATGAAGAACGGATCGACGCGGAGGACGCGATGCGCATGTCTGTTTTGACGCGCACGATCCTCGACGGCACGGACTACGAGCTGATCCGCACAAAACGGCAGGCGAACTTCGACATTGCCGCGCGCCGTTTCCGTGACGTCAACCGGCTGGACCCGACGGCGTTTTACGGCGCGGACTGCGTGCCGATGGTCTATCCGTTTGTGGCGGAGGACGACGGCCTGCTTGACCGGCTGCTTGCCAACAAGCATTTTCAGGGCCATTGGTGGAGCTATCTGCTGGAGGAGCTGCCGCCGGACTGTTTTGAATATTATCTTTCCCGTTATATTATCCCCGTGACGATCGATCAGCGCTACGGGGAGACGGAAATTGAGTTTATCAGGAGCTTGATCTGATGAGGGAACCCGGTGCAAAAACAATTATGGTCGTTGCCGCGGACGGCGACACGCTGACCAATTTCCGCGGGCCATTGATCCGTTATCTGACGGCGCAGGGGCATCGCGTGATCTGCGTTTCGATCGAGCCGCCGGAGGAGATGGCGGCTGCGGCTGCGGCGCTCGGCGCGGAATACCGGCAGGTGGCCGGCAGCCGCGTGGGCATCGGGATCGGGGACGGACTGCGGATGATCCGCGGGTATCGCCGCCTCTTTGCCGCGGAGCGCCCGGATCTCTGCTTCTTCTATATGAGCAAGCCTACGGCCTTCGGCTCGATCGCGGCTGTGCTCAGCCGCACGAAGCATTTCAACGTCCTGGTCAACGGGCTGGAAAACGCCTTTTACCGCACCGGGCCGAAGGATTTCATCGTGCGCTGCGTGATGTCGGCGGCCTATCGCTTCGCCGCGCGGCATGCGGACAACATGTTCTTTCAGAATCACGACGATCTGGCCTATTTCCGCAGCCACCATCTGCTGCCGCGTGAAAACGCGACGGTGGTCGGCGGCTCCGGTGTGGATATGCAGTATTTCACCCGCCAGCCGCTGCCGGACGCCCCGGTCTTCCTGATGGTGGCGCGGCTGCTCTGGAGCAAGGGCATCCGGGAATTTCTCGAGGCAGCGCGGCTGCTCCGGCAGGCGCACCCGGCGGCGGAGATCCTGCTCGTCGGCGGGCTGGATCATAACGACGAGGCGCTCACGCAGGCGGAGCTGGACGCGGCGATCCGGGAATCCGGGATCGAATACTGCGGCTATGCCGCGGACGTGCGGCCCTATCTGAAACGCTGCTCCGTGTTTGTGCTGCCCTCCTATCACGAGGGGCTGCCGCGCAGCGTGATCGAGGCCATGGCCACCGGCCGCGCGATTCTCACAACGGACGTGCCCGGCTGCCGCGAAACCGTTGTCGACGGCAAAAACGGTTATCTGGTGCCGGTGCGTGAGAGCGGTCCGCTCGTGGAGAAAATGATTGCCCTCGCGGCGGACGGCGCAAAGCGCGCCGCCATGGCGGAAGCCTCTTACCAGATGTGTCTTGAAAAATTTGAAGTCGGCCGCGTGAACCGCACGATGGTACAGGCCATGCTGGATTCTTCGGAAAAGTGAGGAAACGGATATGATATCGGATCTTTATCAGAAACTGCTGGACCGGGAGGAGAGCCTCTCGCTTGTCGGCCTGGGCTATGTCGGCATGCCGATCGCCGTGGCCTTCGCAAAGCATCTCAACGTTATCGGCTATGATCTCAACGCGGAGAAGATCGCGCTCTATCGGAGCGGCGTGGATCCGACCAACGAGGTCGGCAACGACGCCATCCGGGAGACGACGGTCGAATTCACCGCGGATGAGACCCGGCTGCGCGCGGCGAGATTCCACATCGTTGCCGTGCCGACGCCGGTCAACGACGATCACACGCCGGATCTCTCGCCCGTGGAGGGCGCGAGCGAGATCCTCGGGCGCAACCTGACGAAGGGTTCCGTCGTAGTGTTTGAATCCACGGTCTATCCCGGCGTGACCGAGGAGGTCTGCGTGCCGATCCTCGAGCGCGCGTCCGGCCTGAAATGCGGCGTCGATTTCAAAATCGGCTATTCGCCCGAGCGCATCAATCCCGGCGACAAGGTCCACCGTCTGGAAACCATCAAAAAGATCGTTTCCGGCATGGACGAGGAAACGCTGGACTGCGTGGCGAAGGTCTATGAGATCGTCGTTGCGGCCGGCGTCCACCGCGCGGAGAGCATCAAGGTCGCGGAGGCGGCCAAGGTGATCGAAAACAGCCAGCGCGACATCAACATCGCCTTCATGAACGAGCTGTCGATCATCTTCAATAAAATGGGCATCGACACGAAATCCGTGCTCGAGGCCGCAGGCACAAAGTGGAACTTCCTGCCCTTTTATCCCGGCCTGGTCGGCGGGCACTGCATCGGCGT
>JAFWCS010000420.1 GCA_017534365.1 Clostridia bacterium
CCTTGGCTGCAGCGATCGCCGCAAGGCCGATCCCGGTATTGCCGCTGGTAGGCTCAATAATCACAGATCCCTCTTTCAGAAGGCCTTTCTCCTCTGCGTCCTCGATCATCGCTTTTGCGATCCTGTCTTTGACGCTTCCTGCCGGATTGAAATATTCCAACTTGACCAGCACGGTCGCTTCCAGCCCGAGCGCTTTTTCCAGATTTTTCACTTCTACAAGCGGCGTATTTCCGATGAGTCCCAGTGTGCCCTGATAAATCTTTGCCATGATTGTTTCCTCCTTCAGATCTGTGTGTGAGTTGTTAAACGGCGGCGAAGCCGCGGTCGAGATCGGCGAGAATGTCGTCGATGTGCTCCGTGCCGATGGACATGCGGATCGTGTTCGGCTTGATGCCCTGCGAAAGCAGCTCCTCTTCGGAGAGCTGGGAGTGCGTCGTGGAGGCGGGGTGGATCACGAGGCTCTTGACGTCCGCCACGTTGGCCAGCAGCGAGAAGATCTGCAGGCTGTCGATGAAGCGCCAGGCCTCCGCCTGCCCGCCTTTGATTTCAAAGGTGAAGATCGAAGCGCCGCCGTGCGGGAAATACTTCTGATACAGCGCGTGGTCCGGATGCTCCGGCAGCGCGGGGTGGTTGACCTTCTCTACCAGCGGATGCTTGGCAAGATAGTCCACGACCTTTGCGGTGTTCTCCGCGTGGCGCTCCAGCCGGAGGGAGAGCGTTTCCACGCCCTGCAGCAGCAGGAAGGCGTTGAAGGGCGAGATCGCGGCGCCGGTGTCGCGCAGCAGGATCGCGCGGATATAGGTCACGAAGGCTGCCGGCCCCACGACGTCATAGAAGGAAACGCCGTGATAGCTCGGGTTCGGCGCGGCGATCTGCGGATACTTCCCGCCCGCGCTCCAGTCGAATTTGCCGGCCTCCACGATCACGCCGCCGAGGGTCGTGCCGTGGCCGCCGAGGAATTTGGTCGCCGAATGCACAACGATATCCGCGCCGTGCTCGATCGGCCGGATCAGATAGGGCGTGCCGAAAGTGTTGTCGACCACAATCGGCAGGCCGTGACGGTGGGCGATCTCCGCGATCGCGTCGATATCGGGGATGTCGCTGTTCGGATTGCCGAGGGTCTCCAGATAGATCGCGCGGGTGTTCTCCCGGATCTCGCCCTCCACCTCGGCAAGGTCATGCGCATCCACGAAGGTGGTCTGAATGCCGTATTGCGGCAGGGTGTGGGCGAGCAGGTTGAAGCTGCCGCCGTAGATTGTTTTCTGCGCGACAATGTGGCCGCCGTTCGCGGCGAGCGCTTCGATCGTGTAGGTGATCGCCGCCGCGCCGGAGGCGAGGGCGAGCGCCGCCGTGCCGCCCTCCAGCGCTGCAACGCGCTTTTCCAGCACGTCCTGCGTGGAATTCGTCAGACGGCCGTAGATGTTGCCGGGATCCGCCAGACCGAAGCGGTCGGCGGCGTGCTGACTGTTGCGGAAAACGTAGGAGGTTGTCTGATAGATCGGCACCGCGCGGGCATCGGTGGCGGGGTCGGGCTGTTCCTGGCCGACGTGGAGCTGTAAAGTTTCAAATTTATAATCTGACATGATTCTGTTCTCCTTTTCATTTTTATCATTTTATGATTGGTTTGGTTTTTCCCCGGATAAAAAAACCGGGGGCTTTTCTGAGAAAGCTCCCGGGCAAACGGCAAACGCGTTCAGCGCGAACATCGCGTGGTGCGCAGGCGTGCGGCATGACCGCCGAACGCCCCGGCCGTCGGAACTGCCCGGGAGATCAGCATTCGCCAACACATCTGCGCCGTTCTGCTTTGAATGCTCAGCGTCGTCATGAGGTCCGCCTCCTTTTCTTGAATGGATTGGGTGCATTATAGCACCATTCACCTACTATGTCAATAGGTATTTTGAATTTTTTTCAGATTTTTTGATTTTTCTCAGGAATGATCCGTTTTTCTGTGATAATCCTCCAGCGCGGCGTGGATCGCTTCCTCCGCCAGCACGGAGCAGTGCATCTTATAATCGGGCAGCCCGTCGAGCGCCTCGGCCACCGCTTTGTTCGTCAGCTGCATCGCCTCGC
>JAFWCS010000421.1 GCA_017534365.1 Clostridia bacterium
CACGGCGAACCGAGCGAGATCAACGCGCATCCCCACGTTTCCGGCGCGCCGGAGGAGCGCGGGCTGAGCGTCGATTCTTCCGAAGTGGTGGGCGTGCACAACGGCATCATCGAAAATTTTGCGGAGCTGAAGGAGAAGCTGCGCAAAAACGGCTACAGCTTCTACAGCGAAACGGATACCGAAGTCGCCATCAAGCTCGTGGAATACTACTATAAAAAATACGGCAACGGGCCGATCGACGCGCTCGCGAAGACCATGGTGCGCGTGCGCGGCAGCTATGCGCTGGCCGTTATGTTCCGCGATTATCCGGGCGAGATCTACGTTGCGCGCAAGGATTCGCCGATGATCATCGGTGTGACGGAGGGGGAGAGCTTCATCGCCTCCGACGTGCCGGCGATCCTCAGCCGCACGCGCAGCGTCTATTATATCGACAATCTGGAAATGGCCTGCGTGCGCCCCGGCAGCGTCACTTTCTATAATCTGGACGGCGAGCCGGTCGAAAAAGAGCTCACGCAGATTACCTGGGATGCCGAGGCGGCCGAAAAGGGCGGCTTTGAGCATTTCATGATGAAGGAGATCCACGAGCAGCCCAAGGCCGTGCGCGACACGCTGCACAGCGTCCTGCGCGAAACCGCGGACGGCAAGTGCATCGATCTGAGCAGCGTCGGCCTGTCGGAGGCGGAGATCCGCCGTGTGTCGCAGCTGCACATCGTCGCCTGCGGCTCCGCCTGGCACGTCGGCGTCGCGGCGCAGTATATCTTTGAAGACCTTGCGGCGATCCCCGTGCGCGTGGAGCTGGCTTCGGAATTCCGTTACCGCCGGCTGCTGCTCGATCCGGACGCTTTGGTCGTGATCGTTTCCCAGTCCGGCGAAACGGCGGACAGCCTCGCCGCCCTGCGCGAGGCCAAGCGCCTGGGCATCAGGACGCTCGGCATCGTCAACACCGTCGGCTCCTCCATTGCGCGCGAAGCGGATTCCGTCGTCTATACCGTCGCCGGGCCGGAGATCGCCGTGGCAACGACCAAGGCCTATTCCGCGCAGCTCATGGCGATGTATCTGCTGGCCGTGCAGTTTGCCCGCGTGCGGGAAGAGATCACGGCGCAGGCCTATGCGGGCTATCTCGCGGAGCTGGAATCCATTCCCGACAAGATCGCGCGCCTGCTCGAGGAGAAGGACCGTCTGCAGTGGTTCGCGGCGAAATTCTCCAACGCGCAGGACGCCTTCTTCATCGGCCGCGGCATCGACTACGCGATCAGCCTCGAGGGCAGCCTGAAGATGAAGGAGATCAGCTATCTGCATTCGGAGGCGTATGCCGCCGGCGAGCTCAAGCACGGCACGATCAGCCTGATCGAGGACGGCACGCTCGTCATCGGCGTGCTGACGCAGGATGAGCTGTTTGAGAAAACCGTCAGCAACCTGGTGGAATGCGCCTCGCGCGGGGCCTACCTGATGGGGCTGACCTGTTACGGCCACTACGACGTGGAGGACACGGCGGATTTCACGGTCTAC
>JAFWCS010000049.1 GCA_017534365.1 Clostridia bacterium
ATAGGCAAAGACGACGTTTACAGAGACCTTGAAAACGCCGGAATCTGACCGTAAAAGAGGTAACCGACTTGGCATTTGAAAAAGACAATATAAGAAACTTCTGTATAATAGCGCATATCGACCACGGCAAATCCACGCTGGCCGACCGGCTGCTGGAGCTGACGAATTCCGTGGCGCTGCGGGATATGACCGCGCAGCTGCTGGATAAAATGGATCTCGAGCGCGAGCGCGGCATCACGATCAAGGCGCACGCGGTCAAGCTCGATTATACGGCGCAAAACGGCGAGCAGTATGTGCTCAATCTGATCGACACGCCGGGCCACGTGGACTTCAACTACGAGGTCTCCCGGTCCCTTGCCGCCTGCGAGGGGGCGGTGCTGATCATCGACGCTTCCCAGGGCGTGGAGGCGCAGACGCTGGCGAATACCTATCTGGCGCTCGATCACGATCTGGAGATCGTGCCGGTCATCAATAAGATCGACCTGCCCTCCGCCGATCCCGACCGCGTGGCGGCCGAGGTGGAGGACGTGATCGGCCTGGACTGCAGCAGCGCGCCGCGCGTTTCCGCCAAAACGGGTGAAAACGTGGCGCAGGTGCTCGAAAAGATCGTCAATGAGATCCCGGCGCCGGAGGCGGAGGACGATCTGCCGCTGCGCGCGCTGATCTTCGATTCCGTCTATGACAGTTATAAAGGCGTCATCGTCTACGTCCGGATCAAGGAAGGCCGCATCCGCCCGGGCGACACCATGCGCATGATGGCCACCGGCGCGGAGTTCACCGTCGTCGAGACCGGCTATATGCGCGCGCAGGAGCCGGAACCCTGCAAGGAGCTGACGGCCGGCGAGGTCGGCTATATCACCGCCTCGATCAAAACCGTGGGCGACGCGCACGTGGGCGACACCGTTACCACCGCGCAGAATCCTGCGCAGGAGCCGCTGCCGGGCTACCGCAAGGTGCAGTCGATGGTCTTCTGCGGCATTTATCCCGCCGACGGCGCGGATTACGAGAACCTGCGCGACGCTCTGGAGAAGCTGCAGCTCAACGACGCGGCGCTGACCTATGAGCCGGAGACCTCCGGCGCGCTGGGCTTCGGCTTTCGCTGCGGTTTCCTCGGCCTGTTGCATCTGGAGATCATTCAGGAGCGGCTCGAGCGCGAATACGATCTCGACCTTGTGACCACTGTACCGAGCGTCGTCTACAAGATCCACATGACCGACGGCTCGCTGATTGAGATCGACAACCCCACCCATTATCCTGACCCCGCGCAGATCCAATACTGTGAGGAACCCTTCACCGACGCCCACATCTATTCCCCCTCGGAATACGTCGGCGCGATCATGGATCTCTGCCAGGAGCGGCGCGGTGTCTTTAAAAACATGGATTATATCACGCCCGAGCGCGTGGATATCCATTATGAGCTGCCGCTGAATGAGATCATCTACGATTTCTTTGATTCCCTCAAATCCCGCACGCGCGGCTACGCGTCATTCGATTATGAGATCAGCGAATACCGCCGCTCCAACCTCGTCAAGCTCGACGTGCTGCTCAACGGCGATATTGTGGATGCGCTCTCCTTCATCATCCATGCCGAAAAAGCCTAAGGCAAGGCGCGGCGGATCGCCGAACGGCTGAAGGAAAACATTCCGCGCCAGATGTTCGAGATCCCGATCCAGATCGGCATCGGCGGCAAGATCATTGCGCGCGAGACCGTCAAGGCCATGCGCAAGGACGTGCTTGCCAAGTGCTACGGCGGCGACATTACCCGCAAGAAGAAGCTGCTCGAGAAGCAGAAGGAAGGCAAGAAGCGTATGCGCCAGTTCGGCACGGTCGAGGTGCCGCAGGAGGCGTTCATGGCGGTGCTCAAGCTCGATGACAACGGCTGAACCGCGCCCGATCGGGCTCTATCTGCACGTCCCTTTTTGTAAAGCAAAATGCCTTTACTGCGACTTCTATTCCATGCCCGCGGGCGAGGAAACGAAGGACGCCTATACAAGCGCCCTCTGCCGCGCGATCGACGAAGCCGATCCGCTGTGCGACACCGTTTATTTCGGCGGGGGCACGCCCTCGCAGCTCGGCACGGCACGGCTGACGGCGCTCCTTTCCCATATCCGGCGCACACCGGACTGCGAGGTGACGCTGGAGTGCAATCCCGGCGACGCGGACAGCCTCGATTTCCGCGCGCTGGCCGCCGCCGGCGTCAACCGGATCTCGATGGGTCTGCAGAGCGCAAATGATGCGGAGCGCCGCGCCCTCGGCCGCCGCAGTGACGCCGCGACCGTGCGCCGCGCCGTTGCGCTCGCGCGTGCGGCGGGGATCACCAATCTGTCGCTCGATCTGATGCTCGGCATCCCCGGGCAGACGGCGGAGAGCCTGGCCAAGTCGATCGACTTTTGCCTTGCGCTCGAGGTGCCGCATATCAGCGCTTATCTGCTCAAGATCGAGGACGGCACGCCCTTCGCCGCCATGCGGGACCGGCTTGCGCTCCCCGATGAGGATACGGTCTGCGATGATTATTTGCAAACCGTCGAAGCGCTGACCGCCGCGGGCCTGCGGCAGTATGAGATCTCCAACTTCGCAAGGCCCGGCTTCGAGAGCCGGCACAATCTGAAATATTGGCGGTGCGAACCCTATCTCGGGCTCGGTCCGGCCGCGCATTCCTTCCTTGACGGCAGGCGCTTTTATTATCCGCGGGATTTACAGGCGTTTCTGGATGGCAGACCGCCGATCCCGGACGGCGCCGGCGGCGACCCTGCGGAATGGCTGATGCTGCGCCTGCGGCTGATGGAGGACGTGACGGACGCCGCCTTTGCCGCGCGCTTCGGCCGCCCGCTGCCCGCCGCGTTCCGGCAGAGCGCGGAGCGCTTTGCCCGGCAGGGGCTGATGACGGTGACGGACGGCGCTGCCGCCCTGACGCCCGCCGGCTGCCTGCTCTCCAACCCGATCATCGGCGCGCTGACGGAAAGCGCTGCTGAGATAGATACAAACTGATTGAAAGGTGGTATTTTTATGAAAAAAACACTTTCCCTGCTGCTTGCAGCCGTGATGCTGCTGACGCTGGCGATGCCCGCGTTCGCGGCGAACACCAAGACCGAGACCCTGTTTGAGCAGATCAGCAGCAAACAAGAGGTCGCCGTGACGCTCCAGGCCGGCAACGGCGGCACCGATTCGGTCTATATCAAAGGCAACAAATTTGCCTATGATTACAAGCTGGCCTTCCTGACCGCGCGCATCGTGCTGGTGGATAACACGCTCTACGGCTATCTGCCGATCCTGCCGTTTTTCTATGTCAAGATCGACAATGCCGGGCTTGCCAATATGGATCTCTGGCAGCTGATCAAGGTCGCCACCGGCATCACAACGGCGGTGCTCAACCATGTGAAGGATGAGACCGTGACCGAAGACGGCGTCACCTATTACGTGGAGGAATTCAACGACCGCGCCACGGTGACCAGCCGCTTCTATTACGTCGGCGATACGCTCAAGAAGCTGGTGGTCCATGATTCCTCCAACGGCTCCACGCAGGTGACGAATTTCGAAAGCATCAGTCTGACTGTGCCCGACAGCGTCTTTGCCGTGCCGGGCGGCTTCGATCTTTCCCCGTTCCTTGCGGGGCTGTTCACCGGCGGCATGAGCGCGCTGCTGAACGCATAATGTGAAAGGAAGCATCCCCGCAATGAAAAAACGCTTCGCAATGTTTCTGTCCGTCTGTCTGCTGCTCTCGATCGCCGCGCCGGGATTTGCGGCGCCCGAAGCACCCGCCGCGACCTCCCAGACGCAGGCGCTGATCGAAAAGATCGAAGCGGCCGACGCGTTCACGATCACCTACGCCTTCAGCCTGGACGGCGTGAAGATCACCGACTATTTCAAAGACGGCCGGGTGGCCTCCGACGCGCGGGGCGGCAGCTTCCCGCTGACAATCCGCACGCTCTATACCGGCGGCAGGGGCTACGCCTTCCTGCGCGGCCTGCCGCTCTTCTATCTGCCGATCGATCCGGCGGATGCGCCAACGACCGCGGAGATCACAGCGGAGATGCGGGAGAAGACCGAAGGGCGCGACTGCACGACCTTCCCGCTGGACCGCGACGGCACGACTTATACAGTCGAGGCCTTTTCGGACGGTGACGACACGATCGGCTTCGCCTTTGCCGACGGGCTGCTGCGGCTGATCGGCTTCGTGGACGGCGGCGACCGCCTGGACCGCGTGCTCGTGACGATCGACGGTTATCGCTTCTCCGCGCCGGAGATCGTCTTTTTCCCGCCGCTGTTTGATCTCAGTGGGCTGTTTGCCCGCTGAACCGCAATCAAAACAAACCGCAGGCGCCTGCCATTCGCAAGCGCCTGCGTTGCATTCTGTAAAGCTATTCACCTTTACAACGATTCACTTCAGGATCCCGGTCACGAAGATCTCGATCCCGATGCCGATCAGGATCACGCCGCCGAGGATGGAGGCCTTGCGGGCGAGCTTCATGCCGAAGGCTTTGCCGAGCAGGACGCCGCCGATGCAGACCGCAAAGGTGACCGCGCCGATGATGAGGGCCTGCGCTGTTGCCTGTTTCCATGGCAGCTCTGCGGTCGTGAAGCCGACGGAGAGCGCATCGATCGAGGTGGCAACGCCCTGCAGCAGCAGACCGGCGCCGCTGAGCCTGCGGATCTCCGCCTCCTCTTTTTTGGGCTTGCGGATCCCATCCAGCAGCATGCTGCCGCCGAGATAGAGCAGCAGCGCCAGCGCGATCCACGGGATCCACGGGCGGAAAGCGGCGAAAGTCTGCGCCATCAAACGCACGCAGAAATAGCCGATCAGCGGCATCGCCGTCTGAAAGAGCGCAAACACGCCCGCGATCAGCAGCATGCGCCGTTTGCGCATCTGCGGCTCGTTCAGGCCGTTGGCCAGGGAGACGGAGAAGGCGTCCATCGCAAGGCCAACGCCGAAGGCCGCGCTGTTGAGCAGAAACAGGAGATCCATACTTGATTACTCCGGAAAGAAAGTTCCGGGCGTCCACCCGGTCGGGCGCCGCAGCGCCGCGAGTGGCATTATAGCACGGGCGTCCTCGCCGTGTCAAGAGGAAGAACGTCGAATGCTGCGTGAGAAAACGCGGAAAGAAAAAGAATCACGCGCGCTGCGTGAGAAAAAGCATTTGACAAACCGCAAAGAATCTGTTAAAATACATTCTTGAAGCCGGCCGCGCCAGTCGCAGACGTCCCTGCGCACCGGTCCCCAATTGAAGATCCGGAGGGTTGTCCGAGAGGTCGAAGGTGCAGCACTCGAAATCATGTCGGCACTTGGTCGTTTGCTCTGCCGGGTCTCCTTGTATATCAAGGGATTCGAGATTCGAACTCGTCTTTGATAAAGCAATCTTCTCGCGCGGTTTTCTCGCCATTTTCCGGAAAACCTGAAAAATCAAAAATTGTGGAAGCGTATCGAAGTGGTCATAACGGGCCTGACTCGAAATCAGGTAGCCTTCACGGGCTCGTGGGTTCGAATCCCACCGCTTCCGCCAAAAAGCCTTGATCCATAAGGGATTGAGGCTTTTTTCTTTTTACGCAAACGCATTTTTTGGTTTCTTATTCAGAAGAATCAGCGAGAAAAAATCCATTTTTGGAGAGAAAAAAAGCGTTTTCCGGCATAATTCGAACCCTGTGAGATCTGAAGCGGGATTTGCGTCATGCACCCCAGTCATCCTCACTTTTCGGCGGGGAAGACCGCAGCACCTGCTCCATCACGCGTGCGGACGACAGTTTCGACTGATACTCCAGATGGCTGTAAATATCAGCGGTGGTTGACATATCCGAATGCCCGAGCCATTCCTGAATTTCCTTCATCGAAACGCCGTTTGCCAGCAGCAGCGAAGCGCAGCTGTGCCGAAGATCATGGAAAATTATATCACACTTAACCGCTGTTTTCAAGTGATCTTCATTCGGTTCATTCTAATCAATCTCGCAAATGAGGAAAAAACTATTATTAAAATGAAGAATCATAGCCCTGCCAATCCATTGACAGGGCTATTTCAATATGCGTCTTATTCCTCCGGGATCAGATCGAGATCATCGA
>JAFWCS010000422.1 GCA_017534365.1 Clostridia bacterium
CCGGCAAGACTGCGCTGGCGGTGGATACCATTCTCAATCAAAAGGGCAAAAACGTCGTGTGCATCTACGTCGCGATCGGGCAGAAGGCCAGCAGCGTGGCCGGCCTGGTCCGGAATCTGGAGGAGCGCGGCGCGATGGCCTATACGATCGTCGTCAACGCCTCCGCAGGGGACGTGGCGCCGCTGCAGTATATCGCGCCCTATGCGGGCTGCGCGCTGGGCGAATTCTTCATGCAGCAGGGCAGGGACGTGCTGATCGTCTATGACGATCTGACCAAGCACGCGATCGCCTACCGCGCGCTGAGCCTGCTGCTCGAGCGTTCGCCCGGGCGGGAAGCCTATCCGGGCGACGTGTTTTATCTGCATTCCCGTCTGCTGGAGCGCTCGGCCCATCTGAGCAACGCGCTCGGCGGCGGCAGCATGACGGCGCTGCCGATCGTGGAAACGCAGTCCGGCGACGTTTCCGCCTATATCCCGACGAATATCATTTCCATCACCGACGGCCAGATCTTCCTGGAGAGCCAGCTGTTCTTCTCGGGGCAGCGGCCGGCGGTCAACGTCGGTCTGTCCGTCTCCCGCGTGGGCGGCGACGCGCAGACCAAGGCGATGAAGAAGGCGGCCGGCGCGCTCCGGCTGGATCTGGCGCAATACCGCGAGATGGAAGTGTTCACGCAGTTCGCGAGCGATCTGGACGACGCCACGAAGGCGCAGCTGCGCTACGGGCAGGGCCTGATGCGCATGCTCCGGCAGCCGCAGTATCAGCCGCTCGCGCAGCACAGCCAGGTGATCCTGCTCGTGACGGGCCTGGCGCATCGGCTCGAGGCGGTGCCGCTGCAGGAGATCGGCAGCTACACGCGGGCGATGCTCGACTGGTTCGCGCGCGAGCGCGCCGCGCTCTGCGAACGGCTGGACAGCACCGGCGTGCTGCGGCCGGAGGACCGGGAGGAGATTCTGGACGGCGCGGCGGCGTTTGCCGCTGCCGGGGAGTCAGCCTATGGCATACACGAATGAAAACGATATCAAGGCGCGCATTGCAGGCATCCGGGATACGCGCAAGATCACGAACGCGATGTATCTGATCGCCTCCACAAAGATGCGCAAGGCGAAGGCGGCGCTGGATCTGACCCGGCCGTACTTTGACGCGCTGCACGTGGAGATCGCGCGGGTATTCCGCACGGTGTCGAATGCCGAAAGCCGCTTTTTTTATCCGCAGGAGGGCGAAGAAGATCTGCCCGGCGCTTACGGCTATCTGGTGATCACGGCGGATCGCGGCCTCGCGGGCGCCTATAACCTGAGCGTGCTCAAGGAAATGCACCGGCTGCTCGCCCTGCACGGTGAAAGCCGCGTCTATATGGTCGGCGACTACGGGCGGCAGTATTGCCGTACCCACGGCGTCGCCGTGGAGGAGGGGTTCCGCTTCTCCGCGCAGGATGCGACGCTGCACCGCGCGCGGGAGATCAGCGCGATCCTGCTGGACGCCTACGAGGCCGGGGAGATCACGAAGCTGTTCCTGATCTATACCGATTTTTGCAACGGCCTGCAGACGAATGTGGTCGCGGAGCCGATCCTGCCGTTTCACCGGGCGGCGTTTCTCAAATCATCCAAATCAAAATCCAGAAGCCGCCGCGCGTCGGAGGCGTTTGAATTTTATCCGTCGGTCACGCAGGTGCTCGATCAGATCGTGCCCAGCTACGTGATCGGCTATATCTACAGCGCGCTGGTCGACAGCTTCTGCAGCGAGCAGAACGCGCGCATGACCGCGATGGATTCCGCGAATCAGAATGCGCAGCAGCTGATCGACACGCTGACGCTGGAATACAACCACCTGCGCCAGAACGCGGTCACACAGGAGATCACAGAGATCTCCGCCGGCGCAAAGGCGCAAAAACGAAGCAAAGGAGGCAGCGGCATATGACGGGCAAGATCGTGCAGGTTTCGGGCTCCGTTGTGGATGTGGCGTTTGACAAAACAGAAAAGCTGCCGAAGATCAAAGAGGCGCTGACCGTGCAGCAGGGCGGGCACGCGCTTGTGATGGAGGTCGCGCAGCATATCGGCGGCCACCGCGTGCGCTGCATTATGCTGGCGGGCAGCGAGGGTCTGGCCCGCGGTATGACCGTGGAGGCGGACGGCAGCGGCATCACGGTGCCGGTCGGTGCCTGCACGCTCGGGCGCATGTTCAACGTGGTCGGCGAGCCGATCGACGGCGGCGACCCCGTGGACGCGCAGGCGCAGCGCTGGGAGATTCACCGCAAGCCGCCGGCCTTTGAAGAGCAGAACCCGGCCGTTGAGATCCTCGAAACCGGCATCAAGGTCATCGACCTGCTCGAGCCCTATCCCAAGGGCGGCAAGATCGGCCTGTTCGGCGGCGCCGGCGTGGGCAAGACCGTGCTCATCCAGGAGCTGATCCACAACATCGCCATGGAGCACGGCGGCTATTCCATCTTCACGGGCGTGGGCGAACGCTCCCGCGAGGGTAACGACCTTTGGAACGAAATGCATGAGAGCGGCGTGGCGGAAAAGACGGCGCTGGTCTTCGGCCAGATGAACGAAGCGCCCGGCGTGCGCATGCGCGTCGCGCTTTCCGGCCTGACGATGGCGGAATACTTCCGCGACAAAGAAAACAAGGACGTGCTGCTCTTTATCGATAATATTTTCCGTTTTGTGCAGGCGGGCAGCGAGGTCTCCACGCTGCTCGGGCGTATGCCCTCGGCCGTGGGCTATCAGCCGACGCTTGCGAGCGAAATGGGCGCGCTGCAGGAGCGCATCACCTCCACGCGCAGCG
>JAFWCS010000423.1 GCA_017534365.1 Clostridia bacterium
GGCGCAGCTGGCGCACACGGTGTTCCCGCTCGGGAAGCTGACCAAGCCCGAAGTGCGCGCCATCGCGGCGCAGCACGGCTTTCGCAACGCGCAGAAGCCGGACAGTCAGGATATCTGCTTCGTGCCGGACGGCGATTACGCGCGCGTGATCGAGCAATACACGGGCGAGGCCGCTGCGCCGGGCGACTATCTTTCGCCCGACGGCGTCGTGCTCGGGCGGCATCGGGGGATCATCCACTATACGATCGGCCAGCGCAAGGGGCTGGGCGTCGCCTTCGGCAAGCCGAAATTCGTCTGCGGCATCGACCCCGCCCGCAACGCGGTCATCCTCGGCGACGCGGCGGATCTGTTTCAGACGCAGGCGATCGCGGAAACGTTTCATTGGATTTGCGGCGAAGCGCCTGCAGGACCGGTCCGCTGCAAGGCAAAGATCCGCTACCGGCAGGCCGAGACCCCCTGCACGGTCACGCCGGCGGACGGCGGCGTGCGCATCGACTTCGATCAGCCGCAGCGGGCGATCACGCCCGGGCAGGCCGCCGTGCTCTATGACGGCGACGTCGTGCTCGGCGGCGGCGAGATCACCGGTGCGGGGAATGGAGGCGCCGTATGAATCTGGTGCTGATCGGGATGCCCGGCTGCGGCAAAAGCACGGTCGGCGTGCTGCTGGCCAAATCCCTTCTGCTGCAGTTTGCGGACACGGATCTTTTACTTCAGCGGCAGTATCAGATGAGCCTGTGCGAGCTGCTGGAAACGCTGGGGCTGGACGCGTTCAAGGCGGCGGAAAATCGCCTGATCGCCGATACGGTGTTCACGGACACCGTGATCGCCACCGGCGGCAGCGCCGTTTACGGCGCGGAAGCGATGGCGGCGCTGAAGGCCGGCGGCATCGTGGTCTATCTGCAGGTCCCGGTCGCGGAGCTGGAAGCGCGCATCCCCGATATCAAGACCCGCGGCGTCGCCATGCCGGCAGGCATGACGCTCGAAGCGCTCTATGCGGAACGCGCGCCGCTCTATAAAGCCTATGCCGATCTGACGATCCCCTGCGCGGGCCTGACCGCCGAGCAGACGGTCAGCGCCGTGGTGCAGGCAGTGCTGGACCATGCGAAGCACGATCTGTAAAAAAGGAAACGTCAACGCCCCGAAGCGGCTGCTTCGGGGCGTTGCTTCATTCTGTTGTCTGCGCTTCCTCGCCGTACCAATCCCGCTGCCAGATCTCCTCGATGATCCGATCCCGGATGCGGCCGACCGCGCGGAAATCCATCGTGTCGATATACAGCGCCTCGAGCGCGTCATGGCGTTCCTTGGCCATAATCAGCGCGCCGGCAGCCTCCTCGAGCAGCTCCTTCGCCGCCTTCTGCGCAAAGCCCAGCCGCGCTTTATGCGCCCGCATCTGCTCGGCGTCATAAAAGCGGCGCAGCTGCACGGTCCGCGTGGCCTGCAGGCCGAGCGGGCAGCGCTTCTCCTGGGTAAAGAAGCCGAGGGACAGCGCCGGGATCATCAGATGCCGCACGCTGCCGCGATCGCCGGGCGGAGGACTGACGACGCAGTCGTAGCCGCTGGCCAGCGCGCGCTCCCGCAGCGCGCCGAGCAGCACGCCCGCAGCTGTGCCGAACGCATCCTCCAGCACGATCCGGTAATCGCAGAGCGCCTCCGCCGTTTCCGAAAGAAACCGGATGCCCAGCGGCGTCACGGCGTCCAGCAGCCGCAGCCGCTGCGTGCCGACCCGCGCCGAGAGCGGCTTGAAATAGCGGTTGGCAAGCCTTGCGGCGTAGCGCTCCGTCTGACGGGGCTGCAGCGCCTGCCGGCAGAGGCGTTCTCCGTCGCCGAACACCGCCTGCGCGGAAGCCAGAAACCGGCGGCAGCGGGCGTGGCAGGCCTTGTATTCCTCCGTGCGCGCCACGATCTCCGCCTCCCGCGCGCGCAGCTTCCGGCCATCCCAGCAGGCGCCGAGATCCACGAGCTCTCCCCGCGCGCCGGGATAGGGCGGCTCCAGCGTATGCGGCGCCGTGCCGTCGGCAAGGCTCACGCGCAGCGACGGGACGATCACCGCATCCAGCGACGCGGGGTCCGAGGCGCAGCAGATGCGCTCGCAATGCAGCTCCCGCGCCTCCAGCGCCTGCGCGACCTGCTTCATCAGGGTGGATTTCCCGGTGCCCGGCCCGCCCTTGAGCACGTAGGTGTACCAGCCCGCCAGCGGCGGCGTCAGCTGGTCGAAGCAGGAGAAAAACCCCTCCGGCACGCTCGAGCCCAAAAAATAGCATTCGTTCATTCGCCTCTCCCCTTTCGCTCCATTCTATGATGCCACGCCGGAAAGGGTTCATGCGGCGGAGGGGTTGTTTCGCGGCTGTTGTCGCGACGGAACGCTGAAACTGCGTTCCCTGCACTGTTGACGGCAGCACGCCGTAGGGAGCGTTCTCCGCTTCCGCGTCGGTCGGTGCTTCTGCCTGCGGCAGAGGTCTCCACTGGAGACCCGCACCGTCTCGGCGCTCCGCAGGCGAATCACTCCCTCCGTCTCGCTTTGCTCGACACCTCTCTCAAAGAGGGAGGCTATTTCA
>JAFWCS010000424.1 GCA_017534365.1 Clostridia bacterium
AGTCTCCCACTTGTGCGCGAGCGCCACCATCTTGCCGATTTCCTCATCGGTCAGGCGCATGATGCCCTGCGTCTGCGTCACGCGATGCATATACAGGCCGTAGCTGTCCATCGCCTCGAGCAGCGCTTCCATCACTTTCGGCCCCTGAATGCCGGGGACTTCGAAGCGGTACTGCCCGCCGTCCGCGAAGCGCTTCTCCGAGGTCGGCAGATCATAAGCGTCCCCGCCGGGCAGACCGATCGATTTCAGAAATTCTCTGGTTTTCTCCATGCTGTTCATACTGATGATCCTTTCTTCGGGCATTGACTCAAATTGAATTGATCAGGTCCTCATAGGAATGCTCAATGTCCCATATCATACTTTTGATGCGTTCGATCTCGTCGGCCATCACACCGGCAAACGTCATCAGAGACGTGTATTTTTCTTCCAGCTGCGCGTCCGTCATCGGGTTTTCCGGCTCGCCGAGCGGGTATTCGACTTCTTCCGTCAACGTCGACCCGTCGTTCAGCGTGATCGTCACGATCGCGCCGCGTTTCTCCGGGCAAACGGCGGTCAGCCGCTCGTTTTCAACGACGCGCACTTTTTGCGTCAGGCTCTGTACGGCCGGCATGCGGATCGCCTGCTCCGAAAAAGCTTCGGGCCCGCAGCTGCCGAACACAAGCGCTGCCGCAACGCTGTAGGGTGTGCTCATCTTTGCCGAACTGACGCTCTCGATCACAGTCTGATCATGCGCAAGGATACCGAGACGGTAGGTCTGCACCTCGACCGTGTCGATCTCTTCGGCTGAAAAAGTAGATTTGCCGCGCATACGCAGCGCGCATTCGACCGCAGCGTGCGAATGCCTGCAGGAAGCATAAGGTTTCACATAGATCTGAAAAATCGCGGGGCGCTCGTTCGCGCCGAGCAGCGTTTCCAAGTCCACCTGATCCGTATGCGCGCGCAGGTAGCCCCGTTTGCCGCCCAGCACGTCATCGGGGCCGCGAAATCCGCATTTGCTCAGGCAGACAGCCGTTAGCCCGCTCTGGATCGCATTTACCACGTTATACGGTTTCAGTTCGGAATTATCGTCCAGCACCTGCAGGATCCCGGCGGCGCTTGAAGCCGCCGCTGAAAAAGCGCCTTTCATCTGCGTATCGTTCAGTCCGAGCGCATACCCGGCAGCGCAGGCAACACCGATCGCGCCGCACACGCCCGTGGCGTGAAATCCCTTCATCTTCAGACCAGGCTGCATGGAAGCTGAGAGACGGATCGTCGCTTCATAGCCGATCAGGATCCCATTGACAAAGCGTTCAAAAGAAATCGATTCTTTTTTTGCGACGCCGAGCATCGCCGAAATGATCACCGCTTCCAGATGCGGCGCGCCGAAACGATGACCGTCATCGAGTTCGATCACATGTGCGGCAAATCCGTTCAACATGGCCGCTTCATATGCCCCGCGCCCGCAGACGCCGGAAGACGTCAGCGCAGAAAGCCGGTCTCCCAGCAGCCGCCTGCCGGCGAAAAGCACGCCGGAATAATCGAGCAGGCAGCGCTTCACCTGATGGAGGGAAGCCGGATCAAGCGGCTGTGTTCCGAAGCTGTTGATTCTTTCAAGAAATCGATCTGTCGTATTCATGATCCGTCTTCTTTCACTGCATCCGGTTGACATCGAACTGCTTGTAGATCATATTCTCTCCGTTCACGTCCCTGACCTTGATCATAGACTGCACCCGGTCGATCTTTTCTTTGAAGGCTTCCACGCTGTCCGTGATCAGTTTGACCCTGCAGAAATGCTGCGCAAGCGTACCGATCAGCCGCTCCTCAAGGACGTCGCCCACCTGATAATACTGGACGAGATCCAGGACCGCGGGATCGGCTTTGATCTCGTCGATCCCTTCGATCGTCCCAATCGTGCCGGCTTTCAGCGGAATCGTCAGGCTGCCGATAAAATGGCCGTGCATATAGGGATCGATCCGCCCGATCTCTTCTGGCGTCGCCATTTCGCCGCCAAGCGCGAAGCGCAGCATCATATGCAGGTCGTTATAACCGCATGCCGCCTCCAGCATGGAGAAGATCAGGCCGCCGCTCAGGCGCAGACCCATCTCATGGAAACAGATCCTGCCGTCATCCTGATCGATCAGCGCCTGCATGAACATGGTCCCGTTTTGAATACCGAGGCTTTTGAACATGCGGATGACGTTCGGGTTGATCTCGTTAATAAATTCGTCGATCCTTTTTGAAGGAAAGATCGCCGCCGAGCTGATCAGCGCCTTTCCGCCGGGCGTATCGACTGTGTAGCGGTCGTTGACAGCGGAAAGATAGATCTCGCCTTGATTCGCAATATATCTGCAGCCGAAGCCGCAGTCGCTCAAAATGCACTTTTCCGCAATGATCTCTCCGCTTTTGGACGCTGCGGCAGATCTCGGCACGGCCTCGATCACTTCCGCCTCGTTCCGGCAAACGAACAGTCCCGCAGAGCTGGAACCGTCGACCGGTTTCAGGATCACCGGATAGTTCAGCCGGTCCAGATCTTCCCGGCGAAGCTCCGTCGTCAGATGGAATTGCGGCACGCAGGGAACGTCGAATCTCCGGCACAGCTCTTTGAACGTCGCCTTGTTCGCGCACGTATCCCACTGATCCATCGTCGCATAGCAAGGAAGACCCGCTTTTTCGCAGAGCGCGATCAAATTGCGGATATTGAACTCGCTCGGGCCGCAGAAGGCACCGTCGATCTGCTTTTCCCGGATCAGGCGCGTCAGGCCGGGAATGTCCGTTGTGTCTATCTGATAGACCTCGTCGGCCATTTTCTTCGTCACGCCGATCGTCACCGGCTCACGGTCGGCGATCGTGACGTGGGCTCCCAGCTTCTTTGCTTCCTTCACAACGTCCCAGGACGCATTGGTCCCGCCCAGGACAAGGAGCTTTTTCCCTGAAAGATTCATACAGTCTCCTTTTTTCTAAACTTGATCGTGATCCCGCCCTTTTTGCCGACCGCGAACGGAAGAAAGCGGTTGAACAGCAGCGCAAGCACAGACATCACAACGCAGATAAACACAAACTTGACGACATAGCCGAGCACATTGTCCGGCAGCGCGATATGCAGGTATCTCTCCGCCAATGACAGAACGGAGCGCGGCCAGTAATACCCGATATAAAACAGCAGCGTATTCTGCCCGACAAAGACGATCCAGCGCGGGAAGCGCGGCAGCTTCTGCGCATAGACGAACAGGAGCAGCAAGCCGACAAAGATCATCACGATGCAGATCGGAAGGTTGAAATACTTCGCATGATGAACATCAATGAACGCGCCCGGATAAAAATAAAGCGTCACGCCGACCAGCGCGGCATAAACGACCGCAAGCGGGATCCCCGCCTGCCATTTGCCGACGGCCTTGCACAGCAGCGCTTCGTTATTCCTGAACCAATAACCGAACAGCAGATAGGCCTGCACGATCATCGCGTTGTCCCACAGCGCGAAGCGGACCTTGCCGCCGCCGTTGATCAGCATGCCTGCCGCCGCCAGCGCAAACATCACCGCGTACTGCGCATAGACGTTTTTGATAAACTTCCTGATCAGGAAAAAGATGCATTCCGCAAGGATCAGACAAGGGAAAAACCATAGATTTGCGCCGGAAAAGAACGAATAAAAATAACCGGGAATTTTGCCTGCGTGGCCGGTAAGCAGCGCATAGAACGGCTTGAGCCAGACCAGCGAAAGCAGAAACCACGGAAGAACGATCGAAAAGAACAGCTTCTTCAGAAACAGAAGCACGTTGCCTTTGCGGTCGTGAAACAGATAGCCGGTGATTGCAAAAAACAGCGGCATTTTGATCGCGCCTGTGATGGCAAATTCAAAAGTCCAGGTCGTTGCCAGATGCTCCCAGACCACCAGAAGCATCGCAACGCCGCGAAGAAAATCGAGCCATTGCTTTCGCTCGCCGGTTTTCTGAAGCGTCGCGCCGTCCATCGTTCATCGTCCTCCAAATCCTATATTCTGCATTTTCACGCCAGATCCGGTCAAACGGCCGGCGCGCCGACGCGTTTATTCGATTTCAAAGCTGACCGCTGCCATTGCCTTTTCGCACACGGCGACCGCTTCCTCGGCTGTATCCGCCTGCGCGATCACGAAGCCGACGCGGTCCGTGCTGTTGCCGATCTTGCTGACGGTCTCCCCCACCTGATGCACGATCGAAATCTCCTGCACGCCGGGGATCTTTTTCGCTTCTTCCACGCCTTTGATCGACCGGATCACGCCGCTTTTTGTTTTAAAGTAGCGGATCGCGGCGCCCTTGTTCCATTTCGGCGTGAGATCAACAGGTTCGCCGCAGGCAAGGTGGATGGTCGAGCCAACCATATCAATGCCCGTGGAAAGCGGCACCAGATGCGTCGTGATGCAGTCGCCGCCCATTCTGGCGCCGAGCTCCACCATCTTCGGCCCCTGCGCGGTCAGGATCATCTCCACGTGCGCCGGGCCGGTGTGGATGCCGACCGCCTGCACAGCACGGCAGGCAAGGTCACGGATCTGCGCCTGCACCTGCGCAGGCTGCCTGGACGGCTGACTATGGCCCATCTCCACAAAATGCGGCGCGCCGGTGGTCAGCTTATCCGTAATCTGCAGCACGTGCGGCACGTCGTCGACCACCATGACCTCGATACTGAATTCCGGCCCCTGCAGGTATTCCTCGATGATCACCGCGCCGCTGCGGGATTCCTTTCTGGAGTAGGCATAGGCGTTTTTCAGCTCCTCTGCGCTGCCGCAGAGCATCACGCCGCGGCTGCCGGCATTGTCTGTCGGCTTCATGACGCAGGGATAGGTGATCATCGGAACGGTCGCTTCGAAATCTTTCTCGTCGCCGACGATATAATACCAGGGATGCGCAACGCCGGCCGCCTCAAAGGCCTTGATCATTTCGCCCTTGTCGGTCGCCTTCACCGCCGTATCGTATTTGATGCCGGGCAATCCGCATTCTTCGCAGGCCATGGCGACGGAACGCATGGGCATATCCGTCGCGAGGGTCATGATGCCGTCGGGATGGTACTCCTTGGCAACGTCGACGACGCCCTGCACGTCAATGGTGCTCACGTTGAAATAATCGTCTGCAAAGGGGATGCCGATCGCTTTCGGATTATAATCGACCACGCCGACGCGGAGTCCCAGTTCTTTTGCTCTTTTGATCGCGGGAAGCTGCAGAATCGAAGCTCCCATGACAAGTATCTTCATGCAAGATCCTCTTTCACGGATGGAATTATTTGCTGACTTCTTGCTTGTCGCGCTGCGCGGGGATGTCCTCCCCGGTCTTGACGTAAATATTTTCATGCTTCAGGACGGACACCGCTGTTTTCAGCAGCACTTTGACGTCCAGAAGAAACGAGAGGTGATCCACGTAATAGCAGTCGTATTCGATCTTTTCCTCCAGACCGATGGAGTTTCTGTAATAGGCCTGACTGTAGCCGGTGATGCCGGGGCGGACCGATAAGCGTTTCTGCCGTTTTGCATCCATTTGATTATAGGTCCATTTGTCCGTGCCGAGGAAGGCGCGGGGGCCAACCAGGCTCATATCGCCCTTGAGCACGTTCAGGATCTGCGGGATCTCATCCAGACTGGTCTTGCGCATGATCCGGTCGATCTTCGTCACGCGCGGATCATTTGCGCCGTTGTAGGTCGAGCCGTCCGCGTTTCTGAGATCCGGCGCGTTCACTTTCATGGAGCGGAATTTATACATCCGGAACGTCCTGCCGTCTTTGCCGAAGCGCGGCGCGGTATAGAAGACCGGGCCCTTGTCCGTCAGATAAATGACCGGCGCAAGGATGAGAAACAGCAGGCCGAAGAAGGGCAGCCCGATCAGCGCAAGCACAAGATCAAGCAGGCGCTTGATAAAACGCTTATACACCGGTATTTGCCTCCCCTGCAACTTCCGTCACGGCCGCCTTCAGCGCCGCGCACACATAGTCGACGTCTTCGTCCGAAAGCAGCGTGTGGAGCGGGAGCGTGATCAGATTATGGTAGTAATCGTAAGCGTTCGGATACGCGGAACAGTCGTTTCCGTAAGCGGTCATCATCGGCAGCGGCTTGTAATGAACGTTCGTCGCGACGCCGCGTTCCGCCATTTTTTCGATGATGCGGTTTCGCTGTGCCTCGCCGATCCCGGGAACGCGGATCAGATAAAGATGGTTCGAGCTGTCCATCCCGGGCACGTGGTGGATCAGATGACGAATGCCCAGCGCGTCGCAGGCAGCATCATAGCGGCGGATGATCTCTGCGCGCCGCGCGAGCAGGCCGAGATAGCGATCCAGCTGCCGCAGACCGATCGCGGCCATAATATCCGTCATGTTGCATTTGTACCACGGGCCGATGATGTCATACTCCCAGCCGCCGATCTTCGTTTTCGCGAGCGCGTCCTTGCTCTGGCCGTGCAGGCTCAGGAGCTGGTACATATGATAGATCTCGGCGTTATCGATCCCCGGCAGCGGCAGCCAGGTGGAGGCGCCGCCCTCGGCGGTCGTGATGTTCTTCACAGCGTGGAAGGAATAGCTCGTCACGTCGGCGATCGCGCCGCAGTAGCGCTTCTCCGGCGCTGCCAGCTGCCCGCTGCCCGTGCGGCAGACCGTGCGGCTCGCGCCGAGGCTGTGCGCGCTGTCCGCGACGACGATGATGCGGCCGATCGCGTTCTGGATCCGCGCGGACAGGTCATTCAGCGGCGTGCCGTCGGATTCGATCGGCCGGAAGAGCGCCTTTTTGCGCTCCACGATCTCAAGCACGCGGTCATAATCGCAGACGATGCCGCCAAGATCGACCGTAACGATCGCCTTGGTTTTCGGCCCGATCGCCCGCTCCAGCGCGTCATAATCCATCTCCGGCAGATGCGTAACGGGGTCTCCGTCCTTCTGAATATCAATGAACCGGACGGTCGCGCCGCAATGGATCGCTGCGCTTGCGCTGGCCGTGTATGTATAAGAAGGCACGAGCACCTCGTCGCCCGGCCGGATGCCGAACACGCGCAGGTTCAGCTCCTCCGCCGCAGTGGCGGAATTCAGGCACACGACGCGCTGACCGAAGCGGTCGATCCCTGCCTGGGAATCGCAGTCTGCATCCGTGCGTCCCGTTTCGATATATGCAGCCAGTCTGCGTTCCAGCAGCCGCGTGCGCGGGCCGGTGGTGATCCAGCCGGAGCGCAATGCCGCCGCGACTTCGGCGATCTCAAGCTCACTCAGATCCGGCGGACTGAAGCTGATTGTTCGTTTCTCCATTTCTATATACCTCAATCTCATAGTTTCTATATGAATGACTGTCATACCATGCGTTTTATGATCTGCCGATGACGTTCCACTCTGCCAGCAGCCGTTTTCTGTGCCGCTTCCAGCCGCGGAACAATCTGTAAGCCGGCAGAAAAGGGATCAGCAGCTTATGCCGAAAGAAGAACGGATACTGATATTCGATCTCCTGCATCGGAAGAAAGAGCCTGCGCAGCAGGTATCTCGCCTTGCCCTTTTTGCCGCCGCCGAAGCGCGTGACCTTGTTTTTCACAACGTTTTCGAGCGTGCCGTGCGCGCCAGCGCCGAGGATCGAAGCGAGCAGCGCCCGATCCGCCGCAGTCAGCGCCCCGTCGCCGAACAGATGCGTCGCAAGCGACCGGTTCTGTTCTTCAAAGGCGCGGATCCCGAGCTTCTCGCTCGCGGCCCGGATCGCCTGCCAGTCGAGCTCCAGCTTCTGCAGCATCACGAAGGTGTCCAGCACGGAGCGCAGCCCCGTCCCCGCCTTCTCGAAATGATCCCAGGCGTGGGCGGTCACGTCAAGATAAAAGTCCTCGGGCGTGAAGGCGTAAGCACAGCCCCCCTGCGGCACCAGACGCGGTTTCACGTCTGCGAAAAAGTCATTCAGCGCCGCAGGATAGCCGGGGCCGAACAGCGCCACGTGCATCTGCATATTGGTCAGCGGCGCTTTGTAATAAACGTCATGGTGCCCGTGCCCGAAGCTCTGCACCGTGTAACCCAGCCCGATCATGATCTCACGCACGTCCGCTGCACGCGCAGGATCAAACAGGATATCGACATCGGCGCTTTCCCGCATGCCGAATTTCGGATACCAGTCCTTGAGAACGGCGCCCTTGAGGGGCAGATACCAGATCCCCGCCTGATCGAGCTTGCCGCAGACGGCGGCCGTTTCGCCGGCGAGCACGACGGCCTTTCGCTTGGCCATGGCGATCGCCTGCTTGAATTTCGGCGTCGAAATGCCGGCGTCCTCGAGCGCGGCGCCGACGAGCGCAGCGAGCATATGCTTCTGCGCAAGGGCAAAGACTTCGTCCGGATCAACGTCCGCAATGCGGTCGCGCTGCGCGGTCTGCGCACGGACGGCGCATTTGCAAAGATAGAGGATCGCTTCTTCCGAATTCATTGGCGTCCTTTCATCAGACGGCGTCAACGTCTGGGTTTGCACAAACTTCCACTATACTAGATAATATTTATATAATAAAATAATAGCACTCAGGCAGGATGATGTCAATACGGCCAAATGAGAAAGGGAGAAAAAATCCTTCAAAAACGCTTCATTTTTTTGTAAAAAACAGAGAAATTTTAATTATTATTAAGAAATAAGGCCCCGTGAAACCACGGAGCCTGTTGCAGTCATTCTGTTCAGTTTGGGGAAACGACCGTCTTTTCTTCCTTTGCC
>JAFWCS010000425.1 GCA_017534365.1 Clostridia bacterium
CAGCTGAGCGAACGCTTTTCCATGCAGATCGTCGCCTCGGGCGGCGTTTCCTCGCTTGCGGACGTGGAGCGTCTGGCCGCGATGGGCCTCTACGGCGCGATCATCGGCAAGGCTTATTATACCGGCGCGATCGACCTGCGCCGTGCCGTGGAGGTGGCGTCATGATCACAAAACGCATCATTCCCTGCCTTGACGTCAAAAACGGCAGGGTCGTCAAGGGCGTCAACTTCGAGGGGCTGGGCGACGTCGCCTCCCCCGTGGCGCTCGCCGAATACTACAGCCGCTGCGGCGCGGACGAGCTGGTCTTTTATGACATCACCGCTTCCGCAGAGGGGCGCGCCCTCTTCACGGATATCCTCTGCGAAACGGCAAGGCGCGTCTTTATCCCGCTCACGGTGGGCGGCGGCATCAATACCGTCGAGGATTTTGACCGCGTGCTCAAATGCGGCGCGGATAAGGTCAGCGTCAATTCCGGCGCGATCCGCAACCCCGATCTCGTGGAAGCGGCGGCCAAGCGCTACGGCGATCAATGCGTCGTGCTCTCGGTCGACGTCAAGCGCGTGGACGGCGTATTCCGCGTGTTTGCCAAGGGCGGGCGCGAAAACACCGGCATGGAGGCCATCGGCTGGATCAAGCGGTGCGTCGCCATGGGCGCGGGCGAGATCGTCGTCAACTCCATCGACACCGACGGCGTCAAGCAGGGCTTCGATCTGGAAATGCTCGCAGCGGTCTGCCAGGCCGTCAGCGTGCCCGTCATCGCCTCGGGCGGCGCGGGCAACATTGAAGATTTCATCACGCTGTTCCAAACCCTGCCCGGGGTGGACGCGGGGCTGGCCGCCTCGATCTTCCACTTCGGCGAGGTCGAGATCCGCGATCTGAAGGCCGCGATGGCGGTCGCCGGCATTCCGGCAAGACTGTAACTGCAAGGAGGAGTTCCATGCTGAAGATTGACGAACTGAAATTCGACGAACGCGGGCTGATCCCCGCCATCGTTGTCGACGCCGTGACCCGCCAGGTGCTCACGCTCGCCTATATGAACCGCGAAAGCCTGCAGATCACGATGGAGAAGGGGCTGACCTGCTTCTGGAGCCGTTCGCGGCAGGCGCTGTGGCTCAAGGGCGAAACGAGCGGCAACTATCAGCACGTCGTTTCAATCACCGCCGACTGCGACCGCGACGCGCTGACCGTGCTCGTGGAGCCGGACGGCCCGGCCTGCCACAAGGGCACGACCTCCTGCTTCAACGACCGCGTCTGGGAAAGCGACGACCTGCACGAATTCTCCCTCGGGCAGCTCATGACGCTCATCCGCGGCCGGAAAGAGGAGAAAAAAGAAGGCTCCTACACCACCTACCTTTTTGAGAAGGGGCTGGACAAGATCCTGAAAAAGGTCGGCGAGGAATCGACGGAGGTCATCATCGCCGCAAAGGCCGAAGATCATAAAGAAACCGTTTATGAGATCGCGGATCTGGCCTATCACGTGATGGTGCTCATGGTGGAGGCCGGCATCTCCCTCGAGGAGATCCACCGCGAGCTCGCCTCCCGCCACGTGATCGACCATAAGGTCAAGCAGGAAAAAATGACGAGCTGAACGTGCCGCGTTCCTCAGAAGAAGACACGCGCTCCCGACAGTGTGAAGACTACCGGGAGCGTTCTTTTTATTTCTTCATTCCTTCGGATGCAGCAGGCCGTTCAGGCCCTGCAGGCAGAGGGTGCCGACAGTTTTGGAAACAGATTCCAGCGAACAGCTCCGCTCGCTGCGGAACCATTCTTTGTAAACCGTC
>JAFWCS010000426.1 GCA_017534365.1 Clostridia bacterium
CCCGGTTGCATGCGCCTCCATAGTATGCTATACTGGACCCGGAAAAGCCGAGCGCTTTCCCCGATTGAGAAAAAAGGAAGGAAGAAGTAAAAATGAAGAAGACGATTTGTTTGCTGCTCTGCGCGCTGCTGCTCACGCTCAGCTGCGGCGTCGCCGCTTCCGCAGCAGATCCGACAGCGATTCCTGCGCTCAAGGAGAAATTCATCGACGGCGTCGGCCCCGAAGTCGACGGACTATCGGTCGATTACGTTTCCTACGCGCCGGAGCATCCGCAGGGGGCGAAGCTGCCGCTTGTGATCTTTTTTCACGGCGCGGGTCAGGGCGCTGCGCCCCGGGCGCAGATCGAGGAAAACAATTTCCCCCTGTGGGCCAGCGACGAGATCCAGCAGCGGTTCACCGGCGGCGGCGCGTTTCTGTTCGTGCCCAGAAGCCACGAAGAGAACGGCGAGCACTGGAGCGATCCCTACGTTGAGAGCGTCAAGGCAGCCATCGACGATTTCATCGCGCAGCATGACGGTGAAATCGACCTGACACGAATCTACGTCGGCGGCTTTTCGATGGGCGGCAAAATGACGCTGAAAATGGCGTCCAGTTATCCGGAATTCTTTGCGGCGGCGTTCCCGCTCTGCCCGGCCTATACGCCGAGCGAGGACCAGATCGCCGCGCTCGCGGATCTGCCGATCTGGCTGATCGTCAGCCGGTTTGACATCATCGGCGGCTGGTACACCTTCTCGCAGGAGATCTGGCAGGCGCTCTGCGCGCAGACGCGCGTGCCCGAGGACTGTAGGCTCACGCTGTTCGGCCGCGTGAAGTATCCGGACGGCAAAAACACGCCGAGCAACCACCACGTCTGGTTCGCGCTGGCAAATGATCTATTCACCTATGACGAAGGGGCCTATCCCAACGCGGTCACGACCGACGCGACCGGCGCGGAGCTGACGCTTGCGAGCCCGGACGGCGTGGTAGCCTGGCTTTGCAGCCACACCTCGGACTACAGCGGAGAACCCGTTGCGCCGAACGGGACGCTTGCGGACAATCCGGACAACATCTACGCCATGGCGGGCAATGTGCTGCGCGCGGTGTTTCCGCTCGTCGCCGATGCGATCGGTTCCTTCTTCTCCGATCTGTGGGCCGGCTTCCGGGGTCTCTTTGCCCGATAACAGTCCATACAAAAAGCGTCGGTCATCTTCACCCGGATGACCGGCGCTTTCGCTATGCATCAGATTGTTACACTGTCGCAAGGAAACGCTCAAAGGCCGCCGCGCCCGCAGCGTCGCGCTTGAAGACGCCCGCATGCTCGAGCACGGTTGCGAAGACCTTGCCAACCTCCGCTTCCAGGATGCCGTGGATCGTTTCGGCGCTGACGTGATCATATGCAGGCAGGAACGCCTCGACCCAGTCCGCGTGCTTCTCCGTCAGCGGATCGGCGCGCAGGTCTTTGCCGCTCAGAATGCCGTCGGCGAGCGCCTCCAGCTCCGTTTTGAGCCGGGCGGGCAGCACGGCCAGACCCATGACCTCGATCAGGCCGATATTTTCCTTCTTGATGTGATGCAGCTCCGCGTGGGGATGATAGACGCCCAGCGGGTGCTCCTCGGTGGTGATGTTGTTGCGCAGCACGAGATCCAGCTCATAATCATCACCGCGGCGGCGGGCGATCGGCGTGATCGTGTTGTGCGGCGTGCCGTCTGTTTCGGCAAAGATGAACGCCGCTTCGTCCGTATAACCGCGCCAGGCGTTGAGAATACGCTCGGCCAGATCCGCGATGCGCACGGGATCCGCGCCGCGCAGGCGAAGCATGGACATCGGCCATTTGACGATGCCGGCGGAGATCTCCTCAAACCCGGCAAAGCGCACGTCCTTCTCGATCGGCGCGCGCTCCATGGCGAATTCATAGTGGCCGCCCTGAAAATGCTCATGGCTGAGGATCGAGCCGCCGACGATCGGCAGATCCGCGTTGGAGCCGACGAAATAATGCGGGAACAGCGTGACGAATTCCAGGAGCTTCGCAAATGCGCTGCGGTCAATCTTCATCGGCGTATGCTGCCCGTTGAAAACAATGCAGTGCTCGTTATAGTAAACGTAAGGCGAATACTGCAGGAACCAGTCGCTCCCGTCGATCGTGATCGGGATGATGCGGTGATTCTGCCGCGCGGGGAAATCGACGCGCCCGGCGTAGCCCTCGCTCTCGCGGCAGAGCTGACACTTCGGATAGCCGGACTGCGGGGCGTTCTTCGCGGCGGCGATCGCCTTGGGATCCTTCTCGGGCTTTGAGAGATTGACCGTGATATCCATCGCGCCGTAGGCGCCCGTATACTGCCATTTCAGATCCTTGGCGATCCGGTCGCGCCGGATATAGTTCGTATCGCAGGAAAACTGATAATACGCGTCCGTCGCCTTGACCGGAGATTCCGCATAGTCCGCGCGGAACTTTGCGATCACCTGCGAGGGCCGGGGCGTAAGCGCGCCCATGAGCGCGGTATCAAGCAGGTCGCGATAGGTGATCGAATCCTCAATGATCCCCTGCGACGCCGCGTAATCGCACAGCCGCTCGAGCAGCACGTGCAGATCCTCCTCTGCCGCCGGGCAGTCCGCATCGTAAGCCGGCGCGCGCAGGAGCGCAAGCAGCTGATTGGCGCAGCAGACGCGATCCGCCGCTTCGATCAGGCCGTGCGCCTGGGCATAATCCAAAAGTCCGTTCAAATCCTTGCTGAACATAAAACCCCTCCGAATAAAACAAACTGGAACTATTATATATGATTATACGCGGAATTGCAAGCCATTCCGCAAAAACGCCGCACACGTTAAACCGCATGCGGCGCAGCCGGATCAAAGCGAATTGATCATCACCAGCAGATCGAGATAAAACGGCCGGATATAATTGATATGCAGCAGATCGCCCATAAGCGCCTGATGGTCCCCGCGATAGGTCGGCATCACGTTCCAGATCCCGGGCGCGACGCGCGCGCTGTCATAGTCCTGCTGCGGAGCGTTGATCGGCGCGCGGGCAGAGAAGGTGTTGACCAGCCCGTCGTTGGCTTTCCAGCGGTCGTCGATCACGTAGCCGCCGGGCGTCACGCCCGTATAGCAGCCCATAGCGTCGATCGTGGAGAGCACCAGCGGCTCGACCGGCACGGAAGGATCGCGCACCTGATTGCCGGCGCCGTCGTCCATCGTGCAGGCGCAGGGCACGGAGAAATAATAGACGTTCTCCAGCGTTTCAATGCCCGCGAGCATCGCCATGGCGTTATCGATCGTCATATCGAATTCCGCGCAGTCCTCGGGGATGCGGCCGTCCTTCTTGCTGTCGCCGATCATGCCGATCATGCCGGAGGTCAGCGCCTGCACCGGGGTCGGTTTCGTCGTGCCGTCCTGGAATTCATGGCGCAGGGTATAGGCGGTCGTGCCGTTCATCGGCGCAGCAAGCGTGGTGATGGAATAGATCCAGTCCCCTTTGCCGCCGGCAAAGAG
>JAFWCS010000427.1 GCA_017534365.1 Clostridia bacterium
ACGCAGTCATGCACGCGCATTCCATACTGCCCCGTCCATCCTGTGCGGTATTTATCGGGGTTATAGTATTCAGGGTACTGTTTGCGTTTTGCGGCCAGAAGCTGCGGGCTTGCGGTATTGCCGAATGTGCCGTATCAATACGGTTTCCCGAGCTGCGCCTTTGCGTAGGCAACAAGCCCCTCACTCGTTTTTGCCATTGTTGTCACCTCCCAGTAAATCACTGATTTCTGCCTCGATTTGTTCCTCTGCGGTCGGCTCATCTTCACCAAGTTCGTCAATGCGGACGGTCAGCCATTGAATCAGCATATTCCACACCGCCGTGAACCCAGCCGCCGCCGCACCGACAAGCAGGGAAAGCAACACCTTTTTCAATGCCGTGTAGCTCGTCACGGCGAAAAGACCGTCGATTGTCAGATAGCCGAGGAACGCTTCGATAAAGGTTTTTCCTGTGCGGATCATGATGTCCTTGAATTCCTGCATCCGTTTCGATTCCATCACGTTATCACCTTCCATTTCTTTACTTCTTCGTAGATACGGTCGATGAATGAATTGCCTTTCAGATTCTTATACGCTTCGTACAGCATGATAAAATTTTCCAGCTCATACTGCCGAATTTCCTCGCGGTCGCGGTTGTGGTAGTAGATCCGCAGCATCTCGGTTCGCATCAGGCATTTCTGCCCGTTGATAACCTTGCTCACGGATACCATCACGCCAACAATCACGCCAAGAAGCGTGACAACCTCACCAAAGATCGCCACAAACTCTGCAACGCTCAATTACACCATCTCCGTTCACATATCCGACGCAAGCAGTCGCAGAAGATCTCTGCCGCCATACGCCTTGACGGTCATCTTGCCATCAGTCAGACGGAAAGCGTACAAAACCTGATCGCTGACGAAAACCTTCTGCTTGTTGTAATCTTCGTCAAGATACTCAATCGTTTTCCGATCGTTCGGAACGTAAAGCAGAACCTCGCTGTTGCCGTCAATAACGTCCGGCAAATGCGAATCCAGCAGGGATGTATATTCACCCTGCGCGACCGTTGCGGTCCCGTCGTCGATAATGACTTTTACTCTTTCACCGTCGGCCAGAAGAAGCGCAACGATTTCCACAACGTCGTGTGTTTCAAAAATGTTGTTGATTTTCACGATTAGTCCTCCCAATACAGCTTAATGTAGCTTGTGTCGTAATTGTACCAGTCATCGTTCCAGATGGACGGAATTTGCGAAGCGGACGTGAAGATGATCGTTGCAAACGCAAGATAGCCATTGTCCATAAAAGGTTTTTGCTCCGCGAGAAATCGGAATTCGTTCATCACGTCCCAGCCAAAGGTAGACCCATACAAATCAGATAGATCGTCTGATACAAGGTCACGCTCCGTGCCGTCTATGTCGCAGGTGATTTTTGTGATTTTCTTTGTCTGTAACATCGCAACATTAGCAGACGGCAAAGCGCTCTGTGGAATCTCGAATGTCACGCGCTTCATCTCGCTGCCCAAATTGGCGATGTCAAGTTCTTCTGCCCCGGTAGGAATCGTATAGCTTGATTCTGCTCCGCCGCTTGCGCCCCATTCAACGCCGCCGGTGCTGTTGACTTTTAGAACCTTGCCTGCGTCGGACCGGGTGGACGGGGGAAGATTGCCACCGCTACCGGTTGCCTGATGCCCTTTGCCTGCTTGCTTTGCGCTGTAAAGCTTGTAAACAACCTCGTTCGCAATCGCAAGCATTCCCGCCGCCGTCGGATGCAGATTATCAAACGTTAGGCGCGAAATGTCATAGAGGTTGATTACCTTGCGCAAATCAACGTAATCCACGCCGAGGTAATTGCATACGGTGATGTATGCCGTGTCGAACAAATCAACATCGTAAGGCGTAACGTCGTTATGGATGGCAGTACAGTAATACGGGAGGATGCAAAGGATTTGTGCTGTCGGGTAACTGTGCTGCACGCGCAGCAGCATGGTCGTGATTGCACCGTAAATGGTGTTGGTCACCATCGGAAAGTTGGCAAAATCGGACGGATCATGCGTTGTGTCGAGCGTACCAAGAGGAATGCCCAGTTCTTTGTAGTGGTTGATGTCATTCGTGCCGCCGAAAATCAGAATCACGTTCGGCGTACCGTTGTCATCCAGATGCCCGATTCTCGCTTCGGAGGCCATGCACTTATCAGCGCCGTATTTATATGTTTCCGTCGTTCCGTCCCAGGAAATCATTGACCCGGCAAAGCTTTCGTTGATCCCGAGGGTCATGCCTGTCATGGCTAGAACTTTGCTCCACCACGTGGCGTCAACAGTCTGCACATCGGAATTCGCGTACTGCACAAGGTTGCCGGGGTAATTGGTAACGCACCCGGCCGGCGCATAGTTTCTTCCGTCGATCTGTTCTTTCTCGGATGCAAGAACGAATGTGCTGATGCTGTCGCCGAGGATGGATGCTTTCAGACCTGTATAATCAGGACGGGATGCGTTCAATCGGTCAATCTGCGCTTGCATGGTCGTGTTATACGCAGACGTATTATAGACCGCAAAGTTTTCGGCGCCGAACGATCCGCCCCACGAAAAACGCGCATATTTTGCGCCGGAAGGGACGGCAATTGTTTGCAGCTCATATCCGTATTTTGCGGCGTTCGTTCTGGCGCTATCGCCGGAAATGTAGCTTTTGTTTTCGTCGTAAAACGCCATGCCGGTATATGTGGACGCGGAGGGCGTCGTGATGCGCGTGTATGTAATGCTCTCGCATTCACTTATATCCACATAGTCAGTATAGACGGATGAGGAAGAAGAATTTCTCACGCCATCAGCCCACTTGATGTATCCGCTTGCAAAGGATTGCATATACAGGTTGTGGGGAAAAAGCGTTTCGAAATCTACGATTGCCACTGAATCGTCATAATCCGCGGCATTGTACACGGCGAACGGATATCTTGCATACGCTGCGGCGTCGCTAGAGTAATAAGTGAATCTCGCGTACTTTGCGCCCTGCGGAACGGCGATACGCTGCATGATCACCGTCGGCTCGGGCGCTCCATAGGACGACACAAGACCGGAGATATATTCATTTGCATAATCGCTTTCGTGATTGCCGGTGTAAAACGCAATGCCGCTCGTCGGCGCAGAGGCGGTCGCAGTTTGCATGCGGGTGTAGACAATCGCACTCATGCCCTCAACGCTGATATACTTGGAATAACTGGAAACGCTGCTGCTGTTCCGCGCGCCGGTCGCATACCGAATCATGCCGCCGTCAGTCAGATCTCCTGCCGTCGCAATCGGAATCGGGATGATACCGACCGCGCCGATTTTCAGCTTGTCAGTCTCAGCGTCGGACACTTCAAGCGCACCAATCCTGTCGCCTGCGGCTTTCGCGTCTGCCGCGTCACCGCTGACGGTTAGTGTTGCGTCAACACTCGGGACCGTGTCCTCGAGCGTGTCAATCCGCGCGTCCATCGCCGCGAGGTCGCCTTGAATCGCTTCCCGCGCCGTGTCAGCCGCAGCCGCGGCGGTGTTTGCGTTGGTCGCCGCCGTGTCGGCAAGGGTCGCTTTTGACTGTGCGTTTGCCGCTTCAGTGCTTGCATTTGCAGCAGCGCTGTTTGCGCTCGTTGCCGCTGCGTTTGCGGATGCCGCAGCCGTGTTAGCGTTCTGCGTAGCCGTAACGGCGTTGTTGATCGCCGCTTCGGTGCGTCCTGCCGCTGCATACGCTTCATCTGCCGCTGTGTTGGCATTGTCCCTTGCGGCATTCGCAGCGTTCGTTGCCGCAATCGTGGTGTTTTTTGCCGATGTCGCGGCGTTTGCGGCTTCGGTCGCGGTCGTTGCCGCGTTTTCTGCAATCTCGGCTTTTGCACGTGCTTCGTCTGCCGCGTCGTATGCGTCCTGCTCCGCGATATTTGCCGCAGTCGCTGCGCCGTTTGCAAGGTCAGCCGCCAAGTTCGCAGAAGCCGCCGCCGATTCGGCTCTTGCCGCCGCCGATTCAGCCGCGCTTGCTTCTTCGCCTGCGCTCTCTGCCGCCGCGTTCGCCGCAATCGTCGCCGCAAGCGCACCGGCCTTTGCTGCCTCGGTGTCGGAGATCAGCGTGACGAGAATATCATAGTTTTCATCTTCCTGAATGCCGTCGCCGTCCCATTCCAGCACCTCAACATAGGTGTTGAACGAAAACGACGTCAGCCGTTCCCGCGCCGGCGAAATGACGGACACCGACAGCGTGCCGCACCCTTCGGTTTCCAGCAGCCACGATACAAGCGGCACAAGGACGCTGCCGTCCTCCAGCACGGCGCCGGCCCAGCCGTTGGTCTCACCGTCGGGGCGCAGCGCGTTCACCACGACGCCGCAGTCCTGCGGCACAGTCAGCGCCTCGCCGCTGTTGTAGAGCGAGACGGTCACGGTCCGGCTGTTCACGTCGTGTTGCTTGGCTTGGATAACCGTGCGGTCGTTCGGCCGCGCGACGTCGAGGATGATGTTATGATTGATGACCATCGGCTTCAGCTCCTTCCGGCGCGGTCTGCGCCCGGTCTTCCTCGATCAGCTGCAGAAGCATCTGCTCTGCGCCGCAGAGGGCGTTGTAATTGGCCTGCGCCTGATTGAAAGCGGCAAGTGTCTGCTCCTTTTGCTTGCGGATTTCGGTCAGTTTTTCGTTGAGATTTGAAAGCGTCATGTTGTCCTCCTTTTTTACCAAAATGCCTTTTGTTCGCCGTTCACCCAAACACCGCCTGTGCCTATTTCAATCAAAATAGTCCCGCGCTTTGTTTGAAATTTCAATCCGATCACAGCCTGCGCCCCGGACGATGGGCAAAACGCATCAATTCATGCAAACGCGTTATTGCCGTTAGCTTCTTGCGCGTTTGACAATTCTAGTCCAATAGTTGGAATTTTGTATCCGCTATAAGTAACGCCGCCGACCCCGACCTTTAATAGGCCACACCCTCCGTACGTTCCATTATTGTATATATTCCTTTTGTGCCAATATCCAGCAAATTGAGACGTATCATCATTATCGTCTCCTGTTTTCAGCGCTGCACCATAAATAAGGATGTCTTTTTGATTCATGTATATTGGCTTTTGTGCAAATACACCGTCAACCGTGGTTGCACCATCAATAGGGTGATTGACCATTGCACTTGTAATGTTTAGATACTGGACCAAAGAACCTGACGAATTAAGTTTTCCAATTGTCATCATGTCAGAGTTGTATCCAGCTGCAATTGCAAAATTCTTATTTGCTGCCGCGCTGCTCCAAAGGTCACCCGATCTAATTGTACCAATAAGAATATTATCAGAAGATCGGCACACATCAAGATTGCCGCTTTTCAGTACTGTATAATAATCAGAGTTAATTGTTTTAAGCGCTTCGGCGGCCAGTTTTTCTGCCGTAATCGCTCCAGCGCTGATTTTGTCCGAGGTTATTGCTCCGGAGCTGATTTTATTTGCAGTAATAGCGTTCGTAGCAATTGCATTCGCCGTCACCGTTCCGGTAACAATGGATCCGCCATTAATGATCGTGGTGTTGTTCGTTGCGCAATAATCTGTCAACTCTTTCATACGCGCAGCATTAAAAACATCCGTCATCACCCATACAGATCCGCTGTAAACAAAGGTGTGCGTTGATCCGGCGGTCCAGTATGACGCTTTTGTGATTGCCGTACCGTCAACATAAATGGCTTTTGCACCGGTGTTGTTGACGTTGAGGGTAGGCGCGGAAGCGGTGTTTGCGTTTGTGAATTTCACAGATAACGTAGCGCCTTGATACAGAGCAAAGCCGGTGCAGGTGACGGCTTTCTCCGCCGTGCCTGCTGCCGTCGTACAGGTGCCGTACATCGTTGCGGTCCGATTCAATGCGGAATTCGCGTTACTATTCGCCGTATTGGCTGTACTGGAAGCGTTTGCAGCCGCCGTATTTGCCGCGTTTGCGGTGGACACGGCGGCAGAAGCGTTGCTTGACGCAGAGCTGATTGTATTTTGAAGGCTTTGGCTCAGTTTGCCGATTGTAATTGTATTTGCAGTAATTTGATCTGCGGTAATTTTGCCGGAGGTAATCGCCGCGGCGACAATCCCAGTAAACGAAATCGCCGTTGTATAAGTTTCTCCGTAGTCCTCAGAGAAAGCGATTCCAGCGGAGTTCATGCGAATCAGTTTGCTTCCTGCGACATCAGCTTTTATTAAAATCTCATCTGGATAACCGTCTTTTCGTCCAGTGCTTGGATTTACTGTGTCGTTGATCTCGACATATCCGTATCCAGTTGCGTCTTTGATCGCCTGCGTGGCAGCCGCAAGCGCTGCCTCCAGCGCCGTATACTGGCGGTTGAGCGCTTTACGTGTTTCACGGTCCAGCGTGTCAAATGCGATATCGCCGTCCCCTGCCGGGCAGGTGATCCGCTGCGAAAAGCCGCCGGTCAGGTCAATCTCCTGCCGGGCGACCAGCACAGTAGCGACCAGCACAGTATGATCGGCATTCTTGTAGCTTGCCTGCATCACGTCGCCGCATTCCACGCGCGGATCCCCGCGCCACTCCACCTCACAGGGCTGATAGGTGCGTGGCTGATTCCCGCTTTTCATCCAGGCATAGCCCGGGATCGCGTTAATGTCGCTGCGTTTAATGATCGGATTGGAGAAAAAGATACCTGTGCCGCTACCGGAGGAGTAGGATTTCCCGTCCTCCGAGTTTTCGTTATCATTGCTTGTCACAGCAGCGAGCTGAAAAACTGCGTCGCTCGTTTTCTTGAATCCGCCCTGCCACTGCAGCGCCGGCGGGATCGTCTGTTCCGTATCCGGTGAGGCAGGCAGCGTGTCGAAGAATCGCACGGACAGCTTGTTCTCGGCGTTCATGCGGGCGTTGCAGCCGACTAGGCCGGCCAGCGCCGCCACGGCTTCCCGCTCAGACAGGGATTGCAGAATCGCCAGCTCCTCGGGTGTGACCGTGCGGGCGGAAAGCCGAGCACTCACGCCCGTTCCCGGCAGCAGATTGATATGTTTGGAATTACAGAAATCGCCAAGCAACGCGCTCGCGGTCGCGCCGGCAGCGCTGAATTTCTCCGTCCAGCTCTGCGCGAAATCATAACCCTTGACCGTGACGGTCTGCCAGTCGTTTTCCGTCGCGGCTTCCGTGATGTTGAAATAGCCGATCGGAATATAGGCGACCTGGCCGCCGCTATAGACGACACCGCACTCCACGAAGCACAGGCTGCCTTTAAATGCATAACTGCGTTGCGCAGCCGTTGTGTTGAATTCCGCGCGCAGTTCGCTGGTCGGGCAGCCGCTCATGGAAAGCCGCTCTGCAGCGATGCCATTTTGCGTGACGGAGAGACTGCGCAGGGACGTGATCGTATGCTGTGAGGCAAAGGTGCCGCTCTGCGTCCAATAGCCGAAGGATATGCGGTTTTGGAAGGTTCTCGTCGGTTTTCGCAGCGCTTCGGTGACTGCCGCGCTGATAGTCTGATCTGAAATCTGATACATCTTACATCTCCACAAAGCTCAGCTCGAAGGCGTCATAGATCCACGCCGACGGCTCACCGCTGCTGTTGAATTCCGTGATCTTCGCGATCGGCGGTTTACAACCCGCACAGTAAACCTTGATCGGGTGATAGGTTCCGGTCGTCGGATCCGGCAGCTTGCACCAGAAGTACCCTTCCCGGATGATATGATGAATGCTGACAAAATCCGCGCTGGTCAGCCCATACGGCACGCTGATCTCCACCGGCAGCTTATCCGCCACTTTATCGCGGAACATAGCGCCGATGTTGTTGTCGCGGCCGGATTTCTGGCTGTCCAGCGTCTGCCAGCTGACGGTCAGCCCGGAAGCCGCCGGCGGCGGCAGCAGGCTGTAGTAGGTTCCGTTCTCTTCAGCGCTGATTTCCAGCACCTTCAATGTCACTGACAAAGGATCACCCCTTACACCTTGATGACCGAAACGCCGAGCTGTTCGCGCTTGCCGTTGATGTATTCGATGACGGCCTCGCTGATCACGCGCTCGGCAATCGTCAGCGTGATGTTGCGGATGCCGCCGGCGCCGCCCAGCTCTGCGATCACTTCGCGCACGGCCTGCTTGATCGCGGAGATCGGAGACACAACCTCTGGCTCCCGGCGGTTATCGCCGAGGATCGCGGCGAATTCGCCGTAATTCGCCGGCACGACGGTGCCGGACGCCAGCCGCGGCAGCTGCACGTTGGCGATTTCCTGAATATCGAAGCCCAGCCGTGCCCCGCCGTATTTCGGCACCCAGTCCGGGATCTCGAAGCTCAGGCTGTTGATTGCGCGGATCAT